>CAJCJE010000189.1 GCA_903970565.1 Candidatus Melainabacteria bacterium
GCGGTCGCGGTCGCCGGGATTCCCGCCAGCCGCAAGGACAACACCGCGCCGAGCAGCACCCGGCCCGTCGATGTCCGGACATTCCCTGGCCGGCCCGTCCCTGTCCTGATCGACTGGTTGCGGCCGCTCGCCCTGACATCGTTGTCATCGTTGCGCCTTCCCCTTCAGCTTTCAGTCGGGAGTCGGTGGTCCTCGCCGTTGGGCGCGGAAGGAGACTCGTGCGGCGACGCGGTTGCTGAGCAGGCGGATTCTGCCTGCCGGCCGAGCGGACCGTCAAGAGCGGGCAAACCGGAGCCTGGACGGGCCGAACCTGCGGCCACGCAACGTAAAGCGCACCCGGATGCGCGAAGGCCGGCCAGGGGACGTTCCGCGGCCGGCCGTCGGTATGTCGGTCCTCGTTAGACCCCGAGTTACAGCCCGAGCTGTTCGGCGGCGAGGGCGGTGCCCTCGATCCGCGCGGTGATCTTGGCGAACGCGGTCTCCCGCGAGGTCGACTCGTCGTCGGCGAAGGGTGAGAACCCACAGTCGTCGCAGGTGCCCAACCGGTCCACCGGCAGGTACTGGGCGGCCAGCAGGATTCGGTCGCGGACCTCCTCCGGGGTCTCGATCCTCGGGTCGATCGGGTCGATGACGCCGATGAAGACCCGCTGGTCGGGCCGCAGGTTGTCGGCGATGATCTGCAACACCCGAGCCGGATCGGCCTCACTGGCCAACTGCACGTAGAACCGGCCGGCGTGGATCGCGAACAGCTCCGGCAGCAGGTCGGCGTAGTCGATGTCGGCGCTGTGCACCGAGTCCTGGTCGCCGCCGGGGCAGGTGTGGATGCCCAGCTTGGCGCGCTCCTCGGCGGAGAACCGGTCCAGCACCAGGTTGTTCAACGCTACGAAGTCCTTCAGCACGCCACCGGAGGGGTCCAGCTTCAGCGACAGCCGACCCTCGGTGAAGTCGAGCTGAACAGAGTCCGCGCCGGCCTCCAGGCACTGCCGGATGTCCGCCTCGGCCTCGTCGGCAAGGTCGGCGATGAACTGGTCCCGGTCGTAGTCGGCGATGCCGTCGGCGGGGTAGAGCAGGCTCAGCGCGGACGGTGCGATCACCGCCTGCTTCACCGGGAGGCTGGTCAGCGTCTTCGCCTTGTTCAGGAAGTCCACCGCGTGCAGGCCGTAGCGGAACGGGCCGCTGGCCAGCGCCGGCAACTGACGGGTGTGGCCGTCCGCGAACGGGATGACCGCGCCCTCCGGGGCCAGATTCGTCAGGTTCGTCATGGGATAGGTGGCGAAGCTGGATTTGGCCTGTTCGCCATCGCTCACCACTGGTGATCCCGTGGCCGCGAGCCGTTCGATCGTGTCGGCGATCGCCTCGTCGTAGCGTTCGTCAAGTTTCGTCTGGTCTATCTCACCATTGGCGAATTGCGTCATCGCGTCGAGCAGCTCTTTGGGCCGGGGAATGCTGCCGATCAGCTCAGTAGGGATGGCCACGGAGAATCTCCTTCCTGCCGTGCTGGCGTCCGCCGCAGAGCCGACGGCCGGTGGGCGGGGAACACGGCAGTGGGTGTGGAAACCGGTGTTTGACGGGGTAGAGCATGAACCGTCGCACCTGGAATGATCCAGACGACGGAGCCAATTGTTAGTGGCTGTTCAGCCGGTCGCACAACTCTGCGCGTGCTCTTATCGCCCAGACGGCCCAATGATCCCCACCTACGGTGTGGTGGTCAGGCCCTACGCCAACGACATGGCATCGCGTGGTGTAATCGGGCCGTCACGCTGCACCGAGCATGGCGCAGTCGGGACACCACGACCTCGATGAGGCAACGTCGGCCCGGGCAGGGGCGTCTTGTCGAAGAACACACACGTCAGCGGGAAAGGGTGCTGGTGCGGACGGTCCGGAGAGGCGTCACGGTTATCACCGTGCTGCTCGTGCTCGCCACGGCCGGGGTGATCGCGGTCGTGTTCATCAGCCGGTTCCACGGCCCGTTGCTGCCGTACTGCACGGTCGCGTCCGGCGCCGACTCTGAGGGCGGCGTGTCGGCTTCCTCCCCATCCACGGATTTCAGTTTCACTCCAGAACAGGCCGGCAACGCCGCCACCGTCGCGGCCGTGGGCCTGCGGCTGGGGCTGCCGCCGCACGCGGTCACCGTCGCGCTGGCCACCGCCTGGCAGGAATCGAAACTGATCAACCTGACCGGTGGCGACCGCGACTCGGCCGGCCTGTTCCAGCAGCGGCCCAGCGAGGGCTGGGGCACGTATGCGCAGGTCACCGACCCGGTGTACGCCTCGACCGTGTTCTATCAGCACCTGGCCGCCAACGCGGACTGGGCATCGCTGAGCGTCACCCAGGCCGCGCAGGACGTCCAGCATTCGGCGACCCCGACCGCCTACGCGCAGTGGGAAGCCGAGGCGCGCGCGATGGCCGGTGCCCTGACCGGCGAGACCACCGGCAGCCTGACCTGCCACAACCTCAGCATCGCGCCGAGCAGGCTCAGCCTCGCCACCGCCGCCGCGCGGGACTGGGGGACCAGCGTCCTCACCGGCCCGCACGATCCGGCGCAGGGCTGGGCGATGGGCAGCTGGCTGGTGGCCAACGCGACCCAGTTCGGTGTGGACAGCGTCACCGTGGCCGACCGAACCTGGACCGCGGCCTCCGGTCAGTGGTCCGCGCCCACCGCGAACAGCCCGACCGGTGGCGGCACGGTCAGCCTGCACCAGATCCAGACCGCGCCGAGCACCTGAGCCGAGGACGTTGCCATCGGCTCTAAGCTGGGCAGCCGTGACCAGCCTTGATCCGTCGCCGACTCCCGGTCCACTGGACGGGCTGCTGGTCGCGGACTTCTCCCGCGTGCTCGCCGGCCCCTACGCCACCATGCTGCTGGCCGACCTCGGTGCCACCGTGATCAAGGTCGAGGGCCCCGGCGGCGACGACACCCGAACCTGGAAACCGCCGGTCCGGGACACCGACGACGGCCCGGTCTCCACCTACTACCTGTCCATCAACCGCAACAAACGTTCGATCGTCCTGGACCTCGCCGAGGAGGCCGACCGCGCGCTCGCGCAACGGCTGGCCGCCCGCGCCGACGTCCTGGTCGAGAACTTCAAACACGGTGGCCTGACCCGGTTCGGCCTGGACTACGACACCGTGCGCGGCGGCAATCCGGGCGTCATCTACTGCTCCATCACCGGCTTCGGCACCCACGAGGGCGCCGCCCTGCCCGGCTATGACCTGCTCGTGCAGGCCGTGTCCGGCCTGATGAGCCTCACCGGTGCCGCCGAGGGCAGTCCCTACCGGGCCGGCGTCGCCGTGTTCGACGTGCTCACCGGCCTGCACGCGGGGATGGCCGTGCTCGCCGCCCTGCACCACCGCGACCGGACCGGCGAAGGCCAGCAGGTGACCACGAACCTGCTCTCCACCGCGTTGTCCACCCTGGTCAACCAGACCTCGGCGGTGCTGGCCGGCGGCGTGGTGCCCTATCGGATGGGCAACGCGCACCCGAGTCTGTTCCCGTATGAGCCGATGCCCACCGCCGACGGCGACCTGATCGTCATCGCGGGCAACGACGGCCAGTACCGGACCCTCTGCGCGGCGCTGGGAGTGCCGGAACTGGGCACCGATCCGCGCTTCGCCACGATGGCCGACCGCACCGCTCGGCGCGAGGAACTGCGCCCCCTGCTGCTCGCCGAACTCGCCAGGCGCCCGGCCGCCGAATGGTTCGACCTCCTCACCTCGGCCGGCGTCCCCTGCGGTCCGATCAACACCGTCGACGCCGGCATCGCCCTCGCCGAACGCCTCGGCCTCCAACCGGTCGTGCGAGCCGACGGCGTCGACGGCGTGCCTACGATCCGCAACCCGGTCGACTATTCGGCCACCCCGCCCAGCTACCGGCTCCCGCCCCCGGCCCTGGGCGCCGACGGCGCGGCGATCCGTGCCTGGCTGAGCAGCTGACCGCCGTAGGACACTGGCATTTTCCGATTCGACCGTTTCGAAAGGAGCCCGCTCGTGGACGAGCAGGACCTCGGCGACATTCTCACCTCGGTACGCACCTTCGTCCGGGAGCGGGTGATCCCGCTGGAGACCAAGATCGAGGACGACGACGAGATCCCGATGGAGATCCGGGAAACCTGCAAGACGATGGGCCTCTACGGCTTCGCGATCCCCGAGGAGTTCGGCGGTATCGGCCTGACGATGGCCCAGGAGGTCGAACTCGCCTTCGAACTCGGCTACACCACGCCCGCGCTGCGTTCCCTGTTCGGCACCAACAACGGCATCGCCGGCCACGTGCTGCTCGATGGCGGCACCGAGGACCAGCGGAAATCCTGGTTGCCCCGGCTGGCCTCCGGCGAGGTCACCGCGTCCTTCGCGCTCACCGAACCCGACGCCGGCTCCGACCCGTCCTCGCTGACCACCCGCGCCGTCCGCGACGGGCAGGACTGGGTCCTGACCGGGTCCAAGCGCTACATCACCAACGCGCCACTGGCCGACGTCTTCATGGTCTTCGCCCGCACCAACCCCGACGCCGCCCCGGCGCGCGGCATCTCCACCTTCCTGGTCCCCGCCGACGCACCCGGTCTGTCGTTGGCGCCCAAGGACCACAAAATGGGCCAGCGCGGCGCGTGGACCTGTGACGTGCACCTGGACGAGGTCCGGGTTCCGGCCGAGAATCTCGTCGGCGGCCAGGCCGGCCTCGACCGGGGCTTCCGCACCGCGATGCGCTGCCTGGCCCACGGCCGCCTGCACATCGCCGCGCTGTGCGTCGGCATGGCGCAGCGCCTCGTCGACGAGCAGGTCCGCTTCGCGCGGGAACGCGAGCAGGGCGGCCATCTCATCGCCGCCTACCAACTCATCCAGGGCCTCGTCGCCGACTCCGTCACCGACCTCTACGCCGGCCGCGCCCTGGCCCGCTCGGCCGCCGTCGCCTTCGACGCGGGTACCGACGCCACCGTCGGCCCGTCCACCGCGAAATACTTCTGTAGCGAGATGGTCGGCCGGGTCGCCGACCGCGCCGTGCAGATCCACGGCGGCGCCGGCTACATGCGCGAGGTCGCCGTCGAACGCTTCTACCGCGACGCGCGCCTGTTCCGGATCTACGAGGGCACCAGCCAGATCCAGCAGGTCATCATCGCGCGCGGCGTCCTCGGCGACGCCGCGCGAGGTTAGCCGGTCCAGCCGTCTCACACGCTTCGACGGCGTCATCACGGGCCTCTGACACGGCCCGGGATGACGACCGGTAAGCTGCTCCGAGATCACCGGGCCCGGTGATCGGGCCCCCGTAGCCCAATCGGCAGAGGCAGCGGATTCAAAATCCGTCCAGTGTCAGTTCGAGTCTGACCGGGGGCACGCGTAGCGATCACACTCTGGCTGGTGCACCATTGACGTGCGACCAGCCCGCAGCCTCCCGGCAGCCGTCCAGGTCGGGTACGTCAGATGCCGGTTCCCGTACGTTGGATGAACTCGCGGGACCATTGGACGGTGTGATCGGACTCCCCGCCAGGCTCTTCCGGTCAGGGCCCGATCCACAGCCTGAGAACATGTCGCGCGGTTGAAGGTCCGGAGTGGACAATGGTGGGTATCGCTTGGGTTGATCTTGGCGCCGAGGCCGGGGTCCGTTCCCTCGGGTCGGTGCCGTGCTCGGCTGATCTACAGTCGACTTATGGCGCAACAGCGGACCAGGGTCAAGATCTGTGGGCTCACCCGCGAACGGGACGTGGACGCGGCGGTTGAGGCGGGGGCGGATGCGGTTGGGTTCGTGTTGTATCCGCCGAGTCGGCGTTTCGTCACCGCTGAGCGGGCCGCCGAGTTGGCCGGACGGCTTCCACCGTTCGTGACTCCGGTGCTGTTGTTCGTCAATGCTCCCGCGCCGCAGGTGCGGGCGGCTGGTGTGCTGGTGCCTGGCGCGACGTTGCAGTTTCACGGTGACGAGACGCCGGAGGACTGTTGGGCGGCGGCCGAAGGCGGCGCGCGGCCCTACCTGCGGGCGGCCAGGATTCCGTTGGACTCGGCGGCGGCTCGGGTGGATCTGGTGCGGTTCGCTGCCGAGTTTTACCAGGCGCGCGGGATTCTGTTGGATGCCGAGGTGGCCGGGTACGGGGGCGGCGGGCGGAGTTTCGACTGGTCGGTGTTGCCG
>CAJCJE010000190.1 GCA_903970565.1 Candidatus Melainabacteria bacterium
GGCCAGCAGCCGCGCCGCCCGCCGGTCGTCCACCGGGGTCGCAGCGGACCGGTCGGGGTGCAGGTCCACGCACCGAACCCCGGTCACCGCCGAGGTCTCGCGCAGCACCGGACCGTCCGCCCCGTGCAGCACCAGCGTCACCGGGCGGCCCGGCATCCTGCGCAGCAGCGCACGCAGCCAGGCAAGCGACTCCTCGTCCAGCCAGTGCGCCTCGCGGACGGTCAGCACCAGCGGGCCACGCGCGGACGCCGCCAGCACCTCGGTCATGCCGGGCAGGCCGTCGGTTTCGCCGCGCAGCAGTGCCGTTTCGGTGGCGGGGGAGAGTTCGGGCAGGCCGCGCAGCAACTGGGCGATCACCGCCAGCGTCAGCTCCCGCTCGAGCGGACCCCCGCGCGCGGCCAGCGCGGTGCCACCGGCCCCGGTGACGGCCAGCGGCACCGAATCCAGCAGCTCCTCGCCGGCCGAGCCCTCGACGGCGCCCGCGAAGATCCGGACCAGGGTCGGGCCGCTGCCCGGCCCGGCTGCCAGCGCGTCGAGGGTGAGCGGTTCGGAGTTCGCCGTGATCACCATGCGCTCCCCGGGATGTCCGGCGCGGGACGCCGATGTGGGGACCGCGCGGTGTCGTAGCGGATCAGCGCGTGCGCAAGTTCGGTCCGGCCGCGCAGCCCGAGCTTGCGGTAGACGCTGGTCAGATGGTGTTCGACGGTGCGCACCGTGACGAACAGCGAGTCCGCGACGCTCCGGTTGCTCATTCCGCGCGCGGCCAGCTCGGCCACCCGCCGTTCCCGGTCGGTCAGCACCGCGACCGGGGCCGCGCCGACGGACCGGTTGCGGCCACCCGCGCTGACCAGCGCGGAGCGGGCGGCGGCGGCCAGCACGTCTCGACCGCAGCGGGTCGCCTCATCGACGCTGCGCCGCAACGTTTCCCTTGCCGCCACGGCATTCCCCTCGGCCAACTGGGCCCGACCGAGCAGGTACTGGGCGAAGACGTGGTCGGCGACCGCGGTCGAGTCGGCCAGCGCGGCGACCGCGTCGGTGAGCAGTGCGACACCGACCCGGCCGCCCCGCACCACGCCGGCGGCCAGCAGGCTCAGCCCGCGCGCGCGTGGGGTGCGCCAGGCATCGGCCATCGCCGCGCCGTGCGCGAGGAGATCGCCGGCCTCCGCCGGGCGGCCGAGTTCGGCCAGCAGCCACGCGGCATGTGCCCACCACGTCAGGAATATCGAGTGCTGCCAACCGGATTCGGTGATCAGTCGGCCGCAGGCCAGTGCGTTGGCCAGCGCCGACTCAAGGTCGCCGGTGGCGGCGGCGACGCGGCTGTGGGCGTTGAAGTACCAGGCCGCGATCAGGTCCCGGTTCGCCGAACCGTCCGAACCGGACAGTGTGGGCAGATGGATCTCGGCCAGCAGCGCCCGTGCCTGGCCGAGGTCGGCCCGATCGTGCTCGGCCAGCGCCACGGCCAACACGATCCTGGGCAGCGTGACCCGGTTGCCCCAGCTGCGTTCCGCCGAGCGGGACAGGGCCAGCCGGGCGTCCTGGACGGCCTCCGGTATCGCCCCGGTGTCCAGCCGGATCAGCGCCCTGACGGCCAGCGCGTGCACCGTGTTCCAGTGCACCGCGTTGTCCTCGTTGTAGGCCACGGCGGCATCCAGCGTGCGCAGCGCCTCGGCGGTCTCGCCGCCGTAGGCGAGGGTCAGCGCCGAGGTGAGTGTCGCCCAACCCGGCAGCACGCCCGGAATGTCCAGCGTCCGCCGGGCCAGGGTGAGCGCGGCCGGCACCGACGCCGCCCGCAAGCCGGCCGATGCGGTCAGCATGGCCAGCAGCTGCCGCTGGGTCGGCGCGTCGACCGGGGCCGGGGTGAGCGCGGCGACGGTCGCGTGCGCGTCGGTGAGCGCGGCCGAATCCGTTGACCTGGCAAGGATTCGGGTCGCGTCGAGGAGGGCGGCCAGCGTCGGATCGGCGCGGCCGGGGTCGGCAGCGGCCTCGGCGGCCAGTTCGACGTCGATGGCGTCCAGCACGTCGGCCATCCGCCGAGCGGCCGGGCAGCTGCGCCGCACCGACAGGTAGGCCACCACGAACCGCACGGCGAGCCCGGCCCTGGCCCGGACCTCTGTGTGCCGGGCCAGCACCGCGCGCAGCATCTCCAGCGCGCCGAACGGGTCCGCGTCGGCCAACGACTGGGCCAGCCGGATCTGGATCTCCGCCTGATCGGGCCGGGTACCCAGATACAGCCTCGGCTGCTGGCCGCCCGCGATCGGCCCGTCCGCCCGCTCCGCCCGCACCAGCAGCTGCCGGGCCACGTCCGCGCTCGGCGATCCGGTACTCAGCAGCAGCTCCGCAGCCCGGCCCCGCAGCGCCTCCGAACGGGGAAAGCCGAGGTCGGCGAGTACGGCCGCGCGGACCACGTCCAGTCGATAGTCGGCCGGCTCACCGCACAGCACGCCCGCCGCGCGCAGCACCTCGACAGCCGGTTGCACCGAGGCGAGCGGGATGTCGGCCAGCGCGGCGACCACCTCGACTCGGGCCGGCCCGAGCACCGCTATCGCCTCGGCGGTCTCGACCAGGTTCGGCGTCCGGCCGGCGAGCATCATGTCCATCATGCTCAGCACGATGTCCGAGCCGAGCGCCTCCACCTGCCGCGCGCCGGCCTCGTCGGCGCGCGGCAGGTGGAGGCGCAACCGGCTCAGCAACCGTGCCAGCAGCAGCGGATTGCCGCCGGTACAGGCGGCGACGCGGTCGGCGAACTCCGCGTCCACCGGCGCGCCGAGCGCCTGTTCGATCATGGCCAGCTGGTCCGACCCGCTCAGCGGGCCGAGATCGATGCTCAGTGGCTGCTGCCCGGCCAACAGGTCCGCCAGGGCCCGGCCGGCGACCGGCGGGACATCGGAACGCAGGGCCAGCACGACCATCAGCGAGAGCCGGGCCGCGCGGCGCAGCAGGAAGTCCAGCCACCGCAGCGACTCCTCGTCGCAGAGCGCGGCATTGTCGACGACGAGGACCAGCGGCGCGGTCGTGGCGAGTTCGACGATCTGCCGGTGCATCGACTGCATCAACGGGTAGTCGGCCTGATAGGTCGCGTCCGGGGTCGGGGCCGACGTCTCGGCCGGAGCCGGAGTCGAGGGCTCGGTCGGGGCCGGGGTCTTCGTCGGGTTCGGGGGTTCGGCGGCGAGCAGTCGACGCGCCGCGCCGTACCGGACGGCCGGTGCCGCGCACTCGGTGCGCAGCACGAGGTGCCCGGCCCGGTCGCAACCGGCGAGCATCTGGTCGAGCAGCGTGGTCTTGCCGATCCCGGCCGGCCCGCGCAGCACCGCGAGCCGGCTGCCCGCCGCGCCGGACGCGGCCGGCGCGCACAACCCGGCCAGTGCCTCGGCCCGGTTGCCCGGCTCCGAGCGATGCTGCTCGTCGCGTGCCGTCTGGCGCACGCCGGCTCCCTCCTGGGGCCTGGGTTGATCTGGTCGTCCTCGCCTCGACAGAGCCGGTTCGACTGCTCGAACCTAGCGCGCCGGGGATGGCGCGTCACATGTTCTATCAAGCCACTAACTATGACTTGGCCGAAACGGGATCGGTTCGGGCGCAAGGCGTCTCGGCGATGGTCGACCCTGCCTGCGCGGGTAACGAATCGGTCGCGAATCCGGTTGCGGACAGCGGTTGCTCAGTCGCGGTCCGGGGCGAGGCCGCGCAGAATCTCCTCGGCCCGTTCGGTGGCCGCACGCGGGTCCGCCGCCGGGTTGCCGACCAGCGGGTCCCAGTTCAGGTCATAGAACAGCTCGGTGACGCCCTGCTCGGCCAGCCAGGCCACGTCCGCGCGGATCTGCTCGTAGGAGCCGGTCAGGCGCTGCCGGGTGCCGTCCTCGCTCTCCGGCTTGCCGACCTTGACCACCCCTCGGCAGATGATCCGCAGCTCGGCCGGGTTCCGGCCGGCCTCTTCGGCGGCGGCATGGATGGTGGCGATCTGACCGCTGATCCCGGTGAGGTCGGTGCCGCTGCTGCTCAGCCACCCCTCCGCGAGCCGGCCCGCCCTGGCCAGCGCGGCCGGCACGACCCCGCCCAGCAACACCGGGGGACCGGGCTGCTGTACGGGTTTGGGCTCCATCCGGCTGGCCGGCACCGTGTAGAACTCGCCGCTGAACTCACTGACCTCATCCGCCCAGAGGGTGCGCAGCACGCGCAGGTACTCCTCGGTGCGCGCACCGCGCCGGGCCTGGGAACCGCCGGTCGCGGTGAACTCGGCGGCCGACCAGCCGGTGCCGAGACCGAGATCCAGCCGTCCGCCGGAGAGCAGGTCCAGGGTCGCGGCCTGTTTGGCGAGATAGGCCGGGGACACGAACGGCAGATTCAGGATGGCCACGCCGAGCCGGATACGCGAGGTGCGGGCCGCCGCGAAACTCAGCGCCACCAGCGGATCGAGCACGCTCTGGTACACCGGCGCCAGTTCCTGGTCGGTGCCGACCAGCAGCCGCTGGAAGGTCCACAACGAGGCATAACCCAGTTCCTCGGCCTGCTCGGCGAACCGCGCGAGATTGGCAGCGCTCGCCCAGGAACCCGAAACCGGCGCACCGAACCCGATCTTCATGTCCACAGCCTACGACCGTGGCATCCCCGCTGCTGGATCACGGCGTGGTGGTATCGGACCTTCCGGTCGGACCGGACCCGGTGGTGCCGGCGCGGTCTGCCGCGAACTCGCGGGCCAGCCTGCTGGGCGCCTTGCGCAGCCAGGCTTCGGTGAGCAGTTCGGTCAGCAGCTCGACCGGGGCGGCGGGCAGGGCCACCAGCACGCAGGCCACACGTTTGCCCCAGTAGAACTCGGTACAGGCGTCGGGACACTCGGCGACGGCGGCGCGGATCTCGCCCTCCTCGACCATGATCCGCAGGTGCTCCTCGTCGGGCACGGTGGCGAAGACCTTGCCGCGAATCCGGAACGAGGCCATGCCGTGGTGATCCTGTTCGGTGGCCTCCGGCAGTGCCAGCGCCACCGCGCGGGCCTGGTCGAGATCGCTCATCCGCCGCGTACCTCCCTGTCCGGCTACCGGGTGGTCAGCCTCGCGTCCGAGCGCCGTCCGCGCAAGCGGGTTCACCCCCCGGTCCTGTCATGGACAATGGAGGCATGGTGGAGAACGCGAGGCTGACGGTGGAGGTCGAGCCGGCCGAGGTCGGGTTCGACAAGGAGCGGCTGGCCCGGATCGACGAGCATTTCGGTCGTTATGTCGACGACGGCCGACTGGCCGGGTGGCAGGCGGTGGTCACCCGGCGCGGGAAGGTCGTGCACTCGGCGCTGGCCGGGCTGCGGGATGCCGAGGCCGGGCTGCCGACCACCGAGGACACCCGCTGGCGGATCTACTCGATGTCCAAGCCGATCACCTCGGTCGCGGCGATGATGCTGTGGGAGCGGGGACTGTTCGAACTCACCGACCCGATCTCGCGCTGGCTGCCCGCGTTCGCCGACGTCACGGTGTACGTGAAGGGCAGCGCGGCCAAACCACTGACCATGCCGACCCCGGAACCGATCCGCATCTGGCACCTGCTCACCCACACCGCCGGCCTCACCTACGGATTCCACCACGCCCACCCGGTCGACGAGATGTACCGGGCCGCCGGGTTCGAGTGGGCCACGCCCAAGGGCCTGGACCTCGCCGGCTGCGTGGACGCCCTGGCCGCGCTGCCGCTGGTGCACGTGCCGGGCGCGGAATGGAACTACAGCCACGCGACCGACGTGCTCGGCAGGCTGATCGAGGTGGTCAGCGGCCAGAACCTGGCGGAGTTCTTCGCCGAACACATCCTCGGCCCGCTCGGGATGACGCAGACCGGTTTCCAGACCGACGACCCCGACCTGCTCGCCGCCCTCTACACCGTGCACCCGCGTACCGGCGCCAGGGTCCGCGCCGAGGAGGCCGGCCGGGCCGCGCTCTCGCCACCGGACTGGTTGTCCGGCGGTGGGGGGCTGGTCTCGACCGCGCGTGACTACCACCGGTTCACCCAACTGCTGCTGCGCGGCGGTGAACTGGACGGCGTCCGGCTGCTCGGTTCACGCACGGTCGCCTACATGGGCCGCAACCATCTGCCCGGCGGGGTCGACCTGGAACAGTTCGGCCGCCCGCTGTTCGCGGAGGCGCCGTTCAACGGCGTCGGTTTCGGCCTCGGCTTCTCGGTCGTGCAGGACCCGGCCGCCTACCGGACCACGGTCAGCGTGGGGGAGATGGCCTGGGGCGGGGCGGCGAGCACCGCCTTCTGGGTCGACCCGGCCGAGGAGATCACCGCGCTGTTCTTCACCCAGTTGCTGCCCTCCAGCGTCCATCCGATCCGCAGCCAGCTGCGCGGACTGGTGTACCAGGCACTGGTGGACTGAGTGCTCGGCCAGGTCGGGTCCGGCTTTGCGGACCCGACCTGGTTTCCGGGTTCGGGGCTTTCAGCGCAGGGCCGGGATGTCGTTGAGTACGGCGGCCTGCTGACTCGGGTCGACGGTGCCGGTCCTGGCGTGCGGTGCGACCGGCCTGGTGTTCGCGGCGCTGTCGCCACGCCCGGACAGCACGTTGTAGATGATGTTCGCCTCAGCCTGCATCCCGGCCTGTAGCGGGTGATACGCGGCGGCGACCACCAGGTTCGTGTACTGGCCGTTGACCCAGGCCGCGCTGCCGGCGCAGGCGTCATGACCCAGCGAGGGGCCGTAGGTGTCCACATAGGTCGCACCCTGGTCGTGCGCCGCGGTGGCCTCGGCCGCGTCGAGTTCCCGTTCCACGGTGTCGGCCCAGTGGTAGTCGCCGTCGGCGAAGGGAATCTGGTCCGGACAGTAGCCCCGCGGCGGTACCAGTCGCGGATAGCCGACTACCAGCACCTTCGCGCCCGGCGCGTGCGCGTGCACCGCTTTCAGGGTTGCTTCGAGGTTCTGCTCGGTGTGTCCGATGGCGACCTTGATGGTGTCCACCCCGTTGACCGTGAAGTGCGCCCGGCACGGCGCGCCGGTCGGGTCCGAGGCGCGCAGGCCGGGACAGGTGTCGATGAGATCACCGAAGACGCCGTAGTCGTTGCCGCCGATGCCGATGGTCACCAGGTCGGTGTCCAGGCTCAGCGCATCCACCTGCGGCGGCTCGGTGGCCAGGTCGATACTGGCCGTCGGAACGGGCTGCGGCTGCGAGATGATGTTGGCCGTGGTGGCCGAACTACAGCTCGCGTCGGTGAATCCGGTGTCGTAGATGCCCAGTTTACTGGCCAGAAGGGACGGATAGTTGTTGTTCGACC
>CAJCJE010000191.1 GCA_903970565.1 Candidatus Melainabacteria bacterium
GTCTCCATCGCGGCGGTGAATGGTCCGGAGTCTGTGGTGGTGGCTGGTGTTGAGGCCGCTGTGCTGGCGATCGCGGAGGTGTTCAAGGAGCAGGGCCGGAAGACGTCTCGGCTCACGGTGAGTCATGCTTTCCATTCGCCGCTGATGGAGCCGATGCTGGCGGAGTTCGCGACTGTCGTGAGTGGACTCACCTTCGCCGAGCCGTCGATTCCGATGTTGTCGGAGGTGGCGAATCCGGGGTACTGGGTGCGGCACGTTCGGGATGCCGTCCGGTTCGCCGATCAGGTCGCCGAGCTGGATCGCCGTGGGGTGCGGACGTTCCTGGAGATCGGCCCCGGCGGGGTGCTGACCGCGCTGACGCGGGGCTGCCTGCCCGAGGCCGAGATCCTGGCCGTGCCGACACTGCGGGCCGAGCGGTCCGAGGCCGAGTCGGCCACGGCCGCGCTCGCGCAGCTGCACGTCAACGGCGTCGACGTCGACTGGTCCCCGTTCTTCGTCGGCGCCACGCGCGTCGACCTGCCCACCTATGCCTTCCAACACGAGCGGTACTGGCTGGAGGCGCCGGCGCGGGGCACCGTGGTCAGCTCCGAGGACATCGAGTTCTGGCAGACCGTCGAGCGCGAGGACATCGACGCGCTGTCCGCGTCGCTGGGCATCGACTCCGACGATTCGTTCCGAGCGGTGCTGCCGAAGTTGTCCGCGTGGCGGCGGCAACGCCATGAGAGGTCAGTGCTCGACGGCTGGCGCTACCGCGTGACATGGAAGTCCGTGCGCGACCTCGGCGCGGTCCGGCCGGGCATCTGGCTGGTGGTCGCCGAGCCGTCGGCCGTACCCCTGGCCGAGGCGGCACTCACGCCCTTCGGCTGCACCGTCGTGTCCGTGACCGCATCGACCGATCGGGCCGAACTGGCCGCCGAGCTGACCCGCGCCGCCGAGCGGGCCGGGAACGTCGACCGGGTCGTGGCCTTCGCGCCCGACATCGCCGACGAGCGCTCCAGCCTCGCGACCAAGCAGGCACTCGCGCTGATCCAGGCCCTTGCCGACGCCGAGATCGACGCCCCGCTGTGGTGTGTGACCAGCGGCGCGGTGTCCACCGGGCCCGAGGATGCCGTCCTGCGCCCGGCCGAGGCGCAGGTGTGGGGCCTGGGTCGGGTGGCCGCACTGGAGCAGCCGCGGCGCTGGGGCGGGCTGGTCGACCTGCCCGCCGAGCTGACCGCGACGACTGCGGAACTACTGGTCCGGACCATTTCGGGTGGCTCTGGCGAGGACCAGGTCGCCATCCGGGGCGATGTCGTGTTCGGGCGACGGATGGCGCGAGCCCCCCGGTCCGTCGACGCCGTCGAGCCGTGGACGCCGCGCGGCACCGTGCTGATCACGGGTGGTGTCGGTGCCGTCGGCGCGCACGTGGCGCGCTGGCTGGCCCGCGAGGGCGCGGCCCACCTGGTGCTGACGAGTCGTCGCGGCCTGGAGACCGAGGGCGCCGCCGCGCTGGCCGGCGAACTGGAGGCGGCCGGTGCGCGGGTGACCGTCGCGTCCTGCGACGTCGCCGACCGCGCCGCGCTGGCGGACCTGTTGGCGGGCCTGCCCGAACCGCCGTCGGCGGTCGTGCACGCCGCCGGAGTGCTCGACGACGGCCTCGTCGAGTCCATGACCACCGAGAGCCTCGACCGGGTACTGCGTGCCAAGGTCGACGGGGCGGTGAACCTGCACGAACTGACCGGCGACCTCGACGCCTTCGTGCTGTTCTCCTCGATGACCGGCGTGTGGGGCAACGCGGGCCAGGGTGCCTACGCGGCGGCCAACGCCTTCCTTGATGCCTTCGCGCTGTCCCGCCGCGCTGCTGGGCAGCCCGCGCTCGCGATCGCCTGGGGCGCGTGGGCCGAGGGCGGCATGGCGGCGGGCCGCATCGGTGCGCACCTGTCCCGGCGCGGCGTCGAACCGCTCGCGCCCGGCCTGGCCGTCGCCGCCCTGCACGACGCCCTCACTCACGGCGAGACCACCGTGACAGTGGCGGACGTGCGCTGGGACGTGTTCGTGCCACACTTTGCCGGCACGCGGCCCTGTCCGCTGCTGCACTCCGTGCCCGAGGCCCGCGCCACCGTCGACGCGCTCGGCGCCACCCCTGCCGTCGACGCACCGGCCAGCTCCCTGCTGGCGCGGCAGCTCGCCGACGTGGCGGAGGCCGACCGGGACGAGTTCCTGCTCAACGTCGTGCGCGGTCACGCCGCAGCCGTACTCGGGCACACCTCCGCCGAGGCCGTCGACGCCGCGAAACCGTTCCGGGACAGCGGGTTCGACTCGCTGGCCGGGGTCGAGTTCCGCAACCGCCTCAACACCGCGACCGGCCTGACACTGCCCACCACCCTCGTGTTCGACCACCCCAGCCCGGTGGTGCTTGCTCGGTTCCTGCGCGAGGAACTGCTCGGCCGCCGCGACGACGCGGGCGCCGGGGTGCCCCTGGCGTTGGCGCAGAGCGACGACCCGATCGTGATCGTCGCGATGAGCTGCCGGTTCCCTGGCGGGGTGCGCTCGCCGGAGGCACTGTGGGACCTGGTGGCCAGCGGCACCGATGCGGTGACCAGGTTCCCGGATGATCGGGGCTGGGACCTCGCCTCGATCTTCGACCCCGACCCGGACCGGGCCGGCCGCACCTACGTGCGGGACGGCGCGTTCGTCGACGGCGTGGACCGGTTTGACGCCGACTTCTTCGGCATCTCGCCGCGTGAGGCAGTGGCGATGGACCCGCAGCAGCGGCTGCTGCTGGAGACCTCCTGGGAGCTGTTCGAGCGCGCGGGCATCGACCCCGGCACGTTGCGTGGCACTCGCACCGGCGTGTTCGTCGGCACCAACGGGCAGGACTACGCCACGTGGGCCGACCACCCGTCCGAGGAGGTCGAGGGTTATCTGCTGACCGGCAAGGCCGCGTCGGTCGTGTCCGGCCGCATCTCCTACACGTTCGGTCTGGAGGGTCCCGCGGTCACGGTGGACACGGCGTGTTCCTCCTCGCTGGTGGCTCTGCACCTGGCGACTCAGGCGCTGCGGACCGGCGAGTGCTCGATGGCCGTCGTCGGCGGCGCCACCCTGATGACGTCGCCGACGCTGTTCTTCCAGTTCAGTCGTCAGCGTGGTTTGGCTCCTGATGGTCGGTGTAAGGCGTTTGGTGCGGGTGCGGATGGTACGGGGTGGGGTGAGGGTGTGGGGTTGTTGTTGGTGGAGCGGTTGTCGGAT
>CAJCJE010000192.1 GCA_903970565.1 Candidatus Melainabacteria bacterium
GAGATCCCGTGCGCGTCGTCGACATACAGGTACCCGCCGGCGTCAACGGTGAGTGTGTGCAACTCGGCCACGTCGATCAGGCCGCCCATCGAGCCGATGCCATCGACCAGCACGATCGGCGTCTGCCCACGGTCTTTGGCGTCGTCCAGCATCCTGGTGAGCTCCAACGTGTCCAACGCGTCGAAGCGGTGTACCGGACCGATCTGCTCGTAGATGCCACGCAGTACCTGGATCGACGCGTGCGCGGTGCGGTCGATGAGAAAGACCGGACCGTCCTTGGCGATCGGATAGCTGGGCAGCGCGTCGGCGGCGAGCAAGGGCAGCACCCCGAGATGCACATTACCCACCGACAGAAAGCAGGTGACCGATCGGCCGCCATAGATCTGGTCGAGGATCTGCTCCAGATCTTCGAGGTCACCCAGTCGCATCCGGGTTCGTGAAGAGGCAAAATGCACGCCTACGCGTTGGGCGGTCGCGACGGCCGCGTCCACGATGTCCGGGTGTGTTTCGAGACCGAGATAGGAGCACGAGACGAACTCGACCGCTTTCGTGCCGTCCTGAAGCTCGACCGTCTTGTTATCGCGGCTGGTGAACACGTGCGACGTCAAACCGCTTTCAACGGCGATGGTGAGCGCGTCGGTCGTGCTGTCGAGTCTGGTTGACACCCAGTTCTTTGATTTTTCGAGCAGTACCACGGGAGCTCCAAGCTTCGAGTTGTTTCGAGCAGGGACCGGCAGTGGGCCGGGCCGCGGACGGGCACGGGATATGCCGGTGGGGAGCCGGTTCGCGCTCAGTGTTCGACGAAGAACGGGATCTTGCCCCGCTTGTCGCGGACGAGTTCGGCGAGCGGCACCGCGCGTAGTTCGAATCCGTTGAACCCGGGCATCCTGAACACTCGGCCGAGGTGATAGCCCCCGCGTAGCCGAGCCAGGACGGCGTCGGCCGTGAGCGCAGTGGCGTGGCGGTCGGAGATGAGGAGTACGACGGTGAAGCCGCGCTCCGCGCGCACTATCTGGAACTGGCAGTCTGCCGGATCGGTGATGCCGAAGCCATCGAGCTGGGCCATCACCAGTTCCCTCGAAATGGTCGCACCGTCCACATTGAACGAATTGGCGACCCGGCCGGTCAGGGTGAGCCGGGCAGCGCGGCTGCCGCAGGCGCAGGGCCGCGTATCCAGCACGCCACGGTCACCGATCCGGTAACGCAACAGGGCCATGCCGGTGTCGGTCAAGGTGGAGACCACGACCTCACCCTCCTGCCCCTCGGGCAGGGCGGCTCCAGTGTCGGCGTCGACCACCTCCACCACCAGCGCGTCCTCGTGCAGATGGTGGGTACCGTCGGTCTGGACCCGGCATTGGTAGCCGATCGGGCCGGTCTCACTGGTGGAGTAGGAAAGCGACTTGACCTCCACCGCGGGCATCGCCGCCGCGATGATCCCGGCACGGGTCGCGCCGAGGTTCTCACCGATGAACAGGAACGTGCGCAGGGAATCCAGGAAACCGAGGTGCCGCTGATCAGCCACCAGATCGGCGAACATCGCCGGTGCGGCCATCAGGGTGTCGATCCGGTGTTCGCTGATCACGTCGAGCAACTCGTCGACAGCCATTGAACTGCCGATCGGGAACGATTGCGCGGCCAGTTCCTGGGTGACGTCCTGGGCGAAGGAGAACGCACCGTTGAGTTCGGCCGCGAACAGGCAGTTCGCGACCCGCTTCGGCGGGTGGGTCACCGCAGACCGAAGGCCGCGTGCGCCAAGAAAGGCGACCCGGTCGTTGAAGGCCCACGAGTGATAGAGCACTTTGCGCCGGCCGGATGTGCCGCTGGATCTCAGCACCAGCCCGGATTCCCGGCTGTCCAGTACCAGGTCTTCGACCTGCGGAGGACACAGTTCTCCGAAGGCCGCCGGCGCGAACAGGGGCAGGGCGCTGAGGTCCGCAGCGTTCTTGACCCCGGCGATCCCCGGCCAGTGCGCCGCCGCAGCCGGGCTCCGGAGAATCGCGGCTACGGTGGCGAGCAGATTTTCTTGCTGTGCCGCAACGATCTCCGCGGCAGTCAGCCTATCGAGATCCTGAACAAGCCAGAACTTCGGAGTCGGCGAAGATTCCTGGTGCCCCGTGAACGGGTGTGCCGGTTTTCCCCTCGCGGTCATGCTGATGTCCTGGGCAGGTGATACTGCCACAAATCCCCCCACAGATTTTCCGACAGCAGAAAATAGCTTGTCAGCCGGTAGAGCCCCCAAAGAAATACTGCCCCAGTAACGCTGAACGGTCAGCGTGAAATCAAGGATGCACCCGGTCCGCGAGGCTGTCAAGCAAACCGGCTAGACCCTCAGATTCTTCGACAGGGCAGCAGCGACACCGGTCCCGCTGGCACCCCGACATCACGGCCACTGAGCAGGCTGGTACCTGCCGTCGAAGCTCGTCGTGGGGCCCGCGCCGGGGAATCCCCGGAGACCTGCCGAGCAAGGCGCTGTGAGCCAAATCATGAGAGCAAGATCGTGTGACTCGGCGCCGCGCTTCACTTCGACGGCCGATCCTGGCGGCGGTTCAGCGCCCTGTCCACCGCGGTGCACGCTTCTCGGCGAACGCTACCGGCCCTTCCTTGGCGTCCGCACTGCGTGCTCGCTTTTCTTCCCAGCGGTATCGCGTGGAAAACGCTTCCTCCAGCGGCAAGGTCGCCGACTTCGCCGCTGCCTCCTTGATGGCGCGTACTGCCAGCGGTGCGGAACGAAGCAGGTCCGCCACCCAACTGTCGACGGCGTCGTCGAGGTCCTCCGGCGGAACGATCTCGTTGACCAGCCCCAGCTCGAACGCCCGCGTGGCGGGCATCCGCCGCCCCGTTAGCAAGTACCCCATGGCCGTCTTCCAGGGCAACTGCCTGGTCAAACGGAACACTCCGCCCGCACCGGCGATCAGGCCCAGTTGTGCCTCCGGCAGCGCGAACACCGCGTCCTCGGCGGCGACGATTATGTCGCAGGCCAATGCGAGCTCGAACCCTCCGCCCAGCGCATACCCGCGCACCTTGGCGATGACCGGCTTGGAAAGCTCGAACCGCTCGGTTAGCCGGGGCCAGCCAGGCTTCCCCTCGCTGCCGAAACTGGACGTTCCCGCGCTGCCTTCGGTGATCCGGCTAGCGAGCTCCTTGAGATCCTGGCCAACCGAGAACGCCCGGTCTCCCGCGCCGGACAACACGCCGACCCAGAGTTCGTCGTCGGCCTCGAAATCATCCCACACCAGTGCCAGTTCCTCGTGCGTCTGCAGATCCATCGCATTGAACACATCTGGCCGATTGAGGGTGATGCGGGCCACGTGGCCGTCTTTCTCGTACCAGACTCTGCCGATCGCCTCTCCCATGAACCGAAGTTTACGGCGTGACCCAGCCCGATCCGTTGCGCCGCGTCCTTCGACCCGGCGTCGCAGAGTAACGCCGTCGCCCACGGGCGCGCCCCTGCCGGGTCACCGTTGGCCGAGCTCGCGAGGTCGGTACGTTGCGGAGTTTCGGTCACAACTCGCACTTCCTCACTGCGGACCACCCTGCGGCAGCATCGGTTCCGGTCGGACGCCATACAGAAACCGAACCCTCACGACTGCAAGGAGATCGAGCGATGGCGCGATCCACCACCGCGCGGCGCACGAAGAAAGCCGCGATGACCCTGCTGGGCGAGGACGTGCGGGTCGGCATCTACGTCCGGCGTTCCACCGACGACGAGCACCAGCCCTACTCGAAGGAGGCCCAGGACACCAGGCTCGGCCTCTACATCGACTCCCAGCCGGGCTGGCGGCTCGTCAAACGATTCGACGACGACGCCTCTGGAGCCAACACCGAACGACCTGGCCTGGCGAAGGCGATGGCCGCCGCACGCGCCGGCCTCATCGACGTGTTGCTCGTCTACCGAGTCGACCGCTTCTCGCGCAACCTCCGCGACATGGTCACCCTGCTCGATGATCTGGACCAGGTTGGCGTCGTGTTCCGCTCGGCGACCGAGCCGTTCGACACCGCGACCCCGATGGGCCGGATGCTGGTGCAGATGCTCGGCATGTTCGCGCAGTTCGAGCGCGACGTCATCATCGACCGTGTCATCGCCGGGATGGAGCGCAAGGCCGCCGCGGGCAAGTGGAAGGGCGGGCGGCGTCCGTTCGGCTACACGGTCAACAAGGAGAACCACAAGCTCGTTCCGTACGAGACCGAAGCCGCCATTTGTCGCACGCCTCGGTCGGCTATCTCACCGACGGAGGTGGCCTGGCCACCGTATACGGACAGAAGAGTATCTACGCGGTTTTCAC
>CAJCJE010000193.1 GCA_903970565.1 Candidatus Melainabacteria bacterium
GCCGACGACGGTCTTGCCGGCGATCTGGTAGCCGGGCAGGGCCGCCGAGACGCCGGTACCGGACTGCGAGGGCGGGTCGTTCTGCAACACCGCGCGCATCATGTTCAGCAGCATCGTGGCCGTCTGCGGGGTGACCACCCGAATCCCGGCCGGCCGAGGGGTCGGCACCACGGTGCCGTCCGGTGTGGTGATCGACTGGATGATCCTCGGCGGAATGCGCAGTCCGCCGTTGGCGATGGCCTGGTACTCGTCGGCCATCTGCAACACGGTCACCGAAAGGCCCTGGCCGAAGGGCAGGTTGCGGAAGGTCGACGCGCTCCAGTCCTTCATCGCCGGCACGAACCCGGCGCTCTCCCCCGGCAGGCCGACGTTGGTCTTCTGGCCGACGCCCATCTTCACCAGCATCTGGTCGAAGGCGGTCGGCCCGACGTCGTCCTGGGCGATCTCGTCGGTGCCGATGTTGGAGGACTGCGCGAAGACACCGGTCACGGTCATCTTGATGTCGCCGTGCGACTCGGCGTCGTGGATGGTGACCCCGTCCGGGAAGTGGATCAGTGGCGGTACGTCGATCACGGTGTTCGGGGTGACGGAGCCGTTGTTCATCGCGGCGGCCATCGTGACGATCTTGTTCACCGAGCCTGGTTCGAACGGGGTGGTCACCGCCTCGTCGCCGGAGTTGGCGCTGGTGATCGTGGCGGTGTTGTTCGGGTCGAAGCTCTGGTCGTCGGCCAGCGCGTAGACCTGGCCGGTCCTGACGTCCATCACCACCGCGCTGCCGTCCCTGGCGCCCTTCTGCGCCACGTACTGCGCGACCAGTTGCTGCACCTCGTACTGGAGGTCGGTGTCGATGGTCAGCTGCACGTCGTCGCCGTTGACCGGCGCCTGCACGTCCCGCTCGGTACCGGGGATGATCACCTTGTCGTTGCCGGCCTCGGTGTCGGCGATCTCCTGGCCGGGGGTACCGGAGAGCAGATCGTTCATCGAGTACTCCAGGCCGATCACGCCCTTGGTGGCGCTGTAGTTCTTGTTGCCGGGGCGGGGCTGCGACTGCCAGGTGGCCAGGCCGATCACGTTGGAGGCGACCGTGCCGTTCGGGTACAGCCGCAGCGACCTCGGCTCGATGCCGATGAGCGGGAACCTGGTGGTGATCGCCTGCGCGATCGGCGGCTGCACCTGTTTGTCCAGGTAGAGGAAGGTGGTCCTGGTATTGGTCATCTCGGCCACCAGGGTCTGCTGGTCGACCGCGCTGCCGAGGACCTGGGGCAGGTAGGCGGCGATCTGCTGCACGTACCCGGCGTAGCTGATCCCGTCGGTCCTGGCGTTCCACTTGGCGGCGATGGCGTGCGGCTGGAAGGTCAGCGCGTCGGAGTCGACGCTGAAGGCGAGCTTGTTGCCGTTGCGGTCGGTGATGGTGCCGCGCTGCGCCGTGGTGAAGATCGGCGTGGCGCGCTCCTGCTCGGCGTCCGCGGACAGCGTCGGCGCGTCCAGTCCCTGCACGTAGACCAGGCGCAGGCCGGCGATGGCCAGCACGAAGATGAGCACCAGCCGGCCCACGACCAGCCGGGGTCTGACGTTGCCGCCGAGGATCTTGCGCGGCCGGCGGCGCGGCGGCGGCTGTCCCTGGCGAACCTGCCGGGTCTGGCCGGTCTGCCCGGCGCGGACTCCTCGGGCCTGACCCTGCGGCTTGTGCTGGCCCCCTCGGGTGGGCCGGCCAGAGGGTCCTTGGGGAGGCATGTGTCAGCCACCTGCCGTTGACTGGGTCGACGGGGCCGTCGAGTCGGAGTTCGGCGAGTCGGTGTCCGGGGGCGGCGCGTCGGTCGAGGACGGTGGCGGGGGCGGCGCGGAGGAGGTGGCCGCGCTGGGCGTGCCGACCACGGTGACCGCGCCGTTCGGGCCGACCACCAGGTGCGCCAGGTTGTTCGCCGGCACCATGCCCAGCTGCTGGGCCAGCTTCGCCAGCTGACCGGGCGAGCGGGCCTGCGCGATCTCCTGCTGCAACTGCTGCACCCGGGCGGCCAGGTTCTGGGTGTTCTGCTGGATCTGGGCCAGCTGGTAGGAATCCGCGGTGGACTGGGTGGACAGCCAGAGAGTGGCGACCACGCCGACCACCAGCAGCCCCATCACCAGGATCACGAAGCTCACGCGGGAGGCCGAACCGGCCTTGCGTTCGGGCTTGGTCGGCTGTCCGGCCGACCCGCGACCGGTGCGGCGCGCGTACGCCCGTTCGGCCGAGGCCGTCCGGCTGTGGGTCACCGCGGATCGTTCGCCGCGTTCGGCCGAATCCGGGGTGGCCGCCCGGCTCGTCTTCGCCGGCGCACCGGTGGTGGCCCGGTCGCCGGTCAGCGGCTGGGTCCGGGTCCTGGTGCGCGCGGCCCCACCCGCTCTGGCCGGCGCGGTCATGGCAGCCCCTTAGCTACGAACGCTACGAACTCGTTGATCACGTTGGTCACGCCGCTACCCCGTCGTCGAGGCGTTGCGCCGCGCGCAGCCGCACCGAAGCGGCCCTCGGGTTGTCCTCGATCTGCGCTTCGGTCGCCTGTTCGGCGCCCCTGGTGAGCAGGCGCAGCCGGGGACCGTGGCCGGGCAGTTCCACCGGCAGGCCGACCGGCGTGCGAGAGGCCGACCAGTCGGCGAACACCCGCTTGACGATCCGGTCCTCCAACGACTGGTAGGCCTCCACGACGATCCGGCCGTCGACGGCAAGCGCTTGCAGCGCGGCCGGAACGGCCGCGCGCAGCACGTCGAGTTCGCTGTTGACCTCGATACGCAGCGCCTGGAAGGTGCGTTTGGCCGGATGGCCGCCGGTGCGCCTGGTCGCCGCCGGGACCGCCGCGTAGAGCAGCTCGACCAGGCGGGCACTGGTGTCGAAGGGCGCCTTGGCGCGTTCCCGGACGACCGCGGCGGCGATGCGGGAGGCGAAGCGCTCCTCGCCGTACTCGCGCAGAATCCGGGTCAGGTCGGCGGCCGGGTAGGTGTTGAGGACGTCCGCGGCGGTCGGCCCGGCCTGCTGGTCCATCCGCATGTCCAGCGGCGCGTCCCTGGCGTAGGCGAAGCCGCGGTCGGCCTCGTCCAGCTGCATGGAGGACACTCCGAGGTCGAACAGCACTCCCTGCACCGAGGCGAAGCCGAGTTCGCCGATCGCGGCGGGGAGCTGGTCGTAGACGGCGTGCACCAGGTGCACCCGGTCACCGTGCCGGGCCAGGCGCCGGCCGGCCAGTGCCAGCGCGTCCTGATCGCGGTCCAGCCCGACCAGGGTCAGGTTCGGCAACGCCGACAGCAGTGCGTCGGCATGGCCACCGAGCCCCAGGGTGCAGTCGACCAATACCGCGTCCGGCACGTCCAGGGCCGGGGCCAGCAAAGCCACGACCCGGTCGAGTAGCACCGGCAGATGCCGGGCGCCGGGATCTTGCGCCGCGTCCACCATGCTCCGTGCCACCCCCGTCTCCTTCGACTCGTGCGCCTATCCGCGCAACCTCACCCACTGCGGCGGACAAACGCTGCTGACCGACATCGGATGCCGTCAGGTCCCCGCCCGCCCGTCGAACCTGGCACCGGGGAAGGTGTGCCAGGGCCGATAGCCGAGCGGACCGAGGCCTGACGGCATCCGGTTCGCCGATCGCTCTCCAACCAGCCCGCTCAGTCGCGCGATCGGGCCGATCGCCGGTCAGAAGACGCCGGGTAGAACCTCCTCCTGTGCCTGCGCGTAGCTGTCCTCGTGTTCGTCGAGGTAGCGCTGCCATGACTGGGAATCCCAGATCTCCAGCCGAGTGATCGCGCCGATCACCACGCATTCCTTGGCCAGTCCGGCGTAGCGGCGCAACTCCGGTGCCACGGAGATCCGCCCCTGGCCGTCCGGCCGCTGCTCGTCGGTGCCGGCGAACAGATAACGCTGGTAGGCCCGAACCGCCTCGTTGGTGAACGGCGCTTCCGCGACCTTGCGGGCCATCTGCTCGAACTCGGCTCGGGGAAAGACATACAGGCAGTGGTCCTGGCCCTTGGTGACCATCAGACCGCCCGCAAGCGCGTCCCTGAACTTCGCCGGCAGCGTGAGCCGCCCCTTGTCGTCGAGTTTGGGGTTGTGCGTGCCGAGAAACACCGGCAGCCACCTCCCCACCGACTCTCACGAGCCGGCCATAGGGCTCCCGTCTGCCCCACTTGCGGCCACAGTACCCCACTTTTCACCACAGTCAACGGCGCGCTGACCCGGTTTTCCGTCGACCGAGTGACGTTTCCGCAGGTAGCGACGGTGGGGCCGAGTGGGGGGCGCGGTGGGGCGCGCAGCGTCACCCACCCGCGTCACCCCACTTCTTGATCGATTGGACGGAACGCGCGGCCGGCTCAGGCGTCCTACGAGTCAGCTGCCGCCGCCGGATCGGACCCGGCGGGGGTTCCGTCCTGCCGGAGGTGGTGCAAAGTGGGGAGCACGACCCAC
>CAJCJE010000194.1 GCA_903970565.1 Candidatus Melainabacteria bacterium
CTGACCGCCGAGGAGACCACCGTCGAGGTGGTCGGCTACTGGGGTGAACTCGGCGGCGGGGAACTCGCCGCGCGCCTCGGCGCGGTCGGCCTGGCCGGGGACCTGTTCGTCGACGGCGCGTTCGGCTCCCGCACCGCGGCCCTGTCCGCGCCCTACGCCGACGAACCGGACAACCTCGGCGCCAGCTACCTCACCTCGGCGCAGATCGCCGACCACCTCCTGCGCTGTGGCGAGGCCGGTATCCAGGCCGGTTTCCACGCCATCGGCGACGCCGCGATCACCGCGATCGTCGAGGGTTTCCGCGCGGCCGAAGCGGTCATCGGCCTGCCGGCCCTGGCCGCGCGCGGGCACCGGATCGAGCACCTGGAAATGGTGTCCGGCGAGCAGGCCGACCAGCTCGCCCGCTGGGGCGTGATCGCCTCGGTGCAGCCGCTGTTCGACGCGACCTGGGGCGGCGAGCACGGTATGTACACCGAACGCCTCGGCCGCGAACGCGCCGCCACCCTCAACCCGTTCGCCACCCTCGCCGCCGCCGGCGTCACCCTGGCGTTCGGCTCGGACACCCCGGTCACGCCGGTACAGCCGTGGGAGACCGTGCGGGCCGCCGTCGCGCACCGGACCGAGGGCTTCGGCATCTCCGCGCGGGCCGCGTTCACCGCGCACACCCGAGGCGGCTGGCGGGCCGCCGGCGTCAACGACGGCCTGACCGGCACCCTGGCTCCCGGCGCCCCGGCCACCTACGCGGTCTGGCGGGCCGGTGAACTCGTCGGGCCGGCCCAGGACACCCGCGTGCAACGCTGGTCGACCGACCCCCGCTCCGGGGTGCCTCCGCTGCCGTCGCTGCGGCCGGAGGACGAACTCCCGACGTGCCTGCGCACCGTGCTGCGGGGCACGGTGCTCTACCAGCACGGCGCGTTCGGTCCCTGATGTGTTCCCCGATGTTTCTCTGCTGTGGTGAAGTCCCGAAGTTCCTGGTGTTCTTGACGTTGCTGACCATCGAGGAGGGTTGACATGAGTCGGTTGGATCTCGATCCGGCCGTGGTGGCCACGGCACGCGCCCTGGCCGCGCGGGCCGCCGAACCAGTGATCGCGCTGGCCACGGCACACACCACGGTCGCGGTCGAACGAGCCACGCTGCGGCTGGCCGGCATCACCGGGGCCGACAGCGCGCACCGAGCCGGCGACGTGCCCTGGGTCAACCGGGTCGTGGACACCGTGCGCGAACACTGCGGCCTCGAACACGGCGCCGCCCTGCCGGTGTTCCACGCGCTGCGCGAACACGACCTCGGCTCGCTCACCGAACTCGCCGAAGCCACCGCCGCGGGCCAGATCCACTACACGCTGCCCACCGGAGCGGCCCGCGCCAGGGCGGCCAAGGCCGCCCGTGGCGCGATCGGCAAGGGGCTGCGCGCGGTCGACCGCAGCCGCGCGCAGCGCGCGAAACTCGTCGCCAGGCTCGGCGATCCGCCGCGGCGGCCCTGGATCTACCTGATCGTTGCCACCGGCGACATCGACGAGGACGTGGTGCAGGCCGCGAACGCGGCACGGGCCGGCGCGGACGTGATCGCGGTGATCCGCTCCACCGGACAGTCCCTTTTGGACTACGTCCCGGAGGGCGCCACCCACATCGGCTTTGCCGGTACCTACGCCACGCAGGAGAACTTTCGCATCATGCGGGCCGCCCTCGACGAGGTCTCCGCCGAACTCGGCCGCTACGTCCGGCTGACGAACTACGCCTCCGGGCTGTGTATGCCGGAGATCGCGGTACTCGGTGGCCTGCAACGCCTGGACATGATGCTCAACGATTCCATGTACGGCATCCTGTTCCGCGACATCAACCCGATCCGCACCTTCGTCGACCAGCGCTTCTCCCGGCAGGTGCACGCCCGCGCCGGCATCATCATCAACACCGGCGAGGACAACTACCTCACCACCGACGACGCCGTGGACGCCGCGCACACCGTCACCGTGTCGCAGCTGCTCAACGAACGCTTCGCGCACGAGGCCGGCCTGCCCGACGAACTGCTCGGCCTCGGCCACGCCTTCGAGATCAACCCGGACGTGCCCGACTCCTTCCGGCTGGAACTCGCGCACGCCCTGCTGGCCCGCGAACTGTTCCCGGACGCGCCGCTGAAGTGGATGCCGCCGACCAAACACATGACCGGCAACGTCTTCCGCGGCTACCTGCTCGACGGCCTGTTCAACCTCGCCGGTGTCCTCACCGGACAGAGCATCCTGCTGGTCGGCATGATGACCGAGGCCGTGGTCACCCCGTGGCTGTCCGACCGCGACCTCGCCCTGGACAACGTCCGCTATATCCTCAACGCGGCCGGCAACCTCAGCGAGGACTTCCATCCGGCCAAGGACGGGTTCATCGTCAAGCGCGGCAACCAGGTCCTCGGCGAGGCCGTCGACCTGTTGGAGCGGATCGTGTCCGGCGGTCTGCTCAACGCCATCGCCGGCGGCACCTTCGGACTGATGAAACGCCCACCGGAAGGCGGCAAGGGTGCCGACGGTGTGGTGGTGAAGGCGGATGACTATCTGAATCCGGCGGCCGAGATGTTGGAGACGGGGGCGACGGCATGACCGGCGAGGACGACAAGACCGGGCAGGACAAGCGCTACGTCCGGCCCTACGGCGACGCGACGGGCGACGGCATGGTGCAGCTGTCGTTCACCCTGCCGATACCGCACGGCCCGCGCGCCGACGGCGCCGCGCAGCAGTTGGCGAACAAGATGGGCATGGACCCGGCCCTGGTCGTGCACTCGCACCCGATCGGTAAGGACTTCAGCTTCTACGTCGTCTACGGCTCGGTCAGCCATATCGTCGACCTCGACGCGGTCAGGGTGGTCGAACGCGAGTACCCACTGCTGACCCCCGCCGAGATCAACGCGACCGTGAAGAAGTCGTTGCGCCGCAAGCTCGTCGTGGTCGGCGGCTGTATCGGCACCGACGCGCACACCGTCGGCATCGACGCCATCCTCAACATCAAGGGCTTCGCCGGCGAGAAAGGTCTGGAGTACTACCGGGAACTGCGCGTGGTCAACCTCGGTGCCCAGGTCGGCGTGCCCGATCTGGTCAAGCGCGCCCGCGCCGAGAAGGCCGACGCCGTACTGGTCTCCCAGGTGGTCACCCAACGCGACGCGCATGTGCAGAACACCCAGGAGATGTCCGCGGCGTTCCGGGAGGCGATGGGGGAGGCGCGGCCGATGCTCGTCGTCGGCGGACCCCGGTTCGACCCGCTGATGGCCGACGAACTCGGCGTCGACCGGGTCTTCGGCCGGGGCACCACGCCGGGCGAGGTCGCCAGCTACCTCGTGCACGCCATATCCACCAGGACGGTCACCAAGCCGACCACCAGGGTGACCACGAAGAAAACCAGGTCCAGCACGACGAAGGCAGGAGCGGCGCGGTGAGCGAACAAGCACTGGTCACCGGATTCGCGGTGACCCACCGGCGCTACGTGCCCTACGCGCACGCCCACTACGGCGGCAACCTCGTCGACGGCGCCTACGGCCTCGGCATGTTCGGTGACGTGGCCACCGAACTGTGTGTGCGCACCGACGGCGACGAGGGCCTGTTCGCCGGCTACGGCTCGGTGGAGTTCCTCGCGCCGATCCAGGCCGGCGACGTCGTCGAGGCCACCGCCACCCTGACCAGGATCGGCAACCGCTCCAGGGGTATCGCGTTCGAGGCACGGGTGGTGTGCCGGGCCGCGCCGGAACGCGGGCCGTCGGCCTCCGACGTGCTCGACCCGCCGGTCCTGGTGACCAGGGCGCAGGGCACCGTCGTCGTGCCGGCGAAAGCCTGACCACGCGGGTTCGTCGACATTCGTGGCGACCTTCTGGGTGGCACGTCTCATTGCGTGGGCGTCGAGAGTCGGGACGGGCACGCGATGAGACGCTCGAACGAACCTAGACCCGGTTCTCGTAGGCGCGGAAGAATTCCAGCCCGCAGGCGGCAACCGTGGTGCACGCCGCCCGGTCACCCTCCTCGACCGCGTTGCCGCGTGCCCAGCCGCAGATGATGTTCAGCGCACCGCCGAGATCCATCATCGCGTTCACCAGCTCGGTGAGTTCATCGGCGTCCAGTGGATCGCTCGATAACTGGCTGGCCTCGATGACCACCGGTTCGATGTCCGGTGGCAGGCTCGCCGAGCCGCGCATGGCCCGCACCATCACCGTGGCCCACTCCGCGGCCACCTGGTAGGCATCCGGCGGTTGGTGGATGTTGTTGTCCTCGCCGAGGTATCCGCTGATCACTCCGTCTGAGTCGGTGTCGCGTCGGCGCAGTTTGATCAATAACTGGCTGACCGACTGGCAGATGCTGACCGCGTGCCAGGCAGCGGTCAGCGTGGCGGTCATGTCCTCGACCGGGACATGACCCAGCGCACGGATCGCGTCGCCAACCAGTTCGTCGGCTGGGCGCGGCCGTCGCTTTTGTTCGGGCATGGTCACCACCGGGGCATCGGCACCCGTGAGACCGGGCTGAACAAGTTCAACACGACCAGGGGATATGCGTCCTGCGGTAACACTTCACGATCTCGTCACAGTCTGCTGTCAATCCACAGCCAAAATGACATCTTCGCAGGTCAGCCGCGTTCGTCCGGATCAGGCGGTTCGCCGGTGCGCGCCGCGTCCTCGGGGCCCTCGCGGGAGCGGTGCCGCCGCAGGACCAGCTCCGGCAGGTAGCCGTGCTGGTAGAGGCGGTGCTTGCGGGACTCTTCGGCGTAGGACAGCGACATGAA
>CAJCJE010000195.1 GCA_903970565.1 Candidatus Melainabacteria bacterium
ACACGTCGGTGTCGGCCTTCAACCTGGTGAGCAGGTTCTCCGCGAGGTAACCGGCACCGCCGCAGGCTTCCCGGCAGGTCTGGATAGTCGCCGTCGCATACCAGCTCGACACGGCCTTGATGCCGGCCGCGCGCGCCTCCAGTTCGCGTTGCCGGCGCTCATCGGGCTCTCCGGTGCCCGACTGCACCTCGTGCAGCGTGGTGACGAGTTCCTCCTGCGCGAAGTGCAGGGCGTAGCTCGTCGCCAGCGCGGGCAGCAGCTTGCGTTGGTGGGCACGGTAGTCGAGCAGCACGACCTCGCTACCGTCACTCGGCCGGGTGAACTGTCGCCGGGTGTGCGCGTAGCGCAGCGCGATCGCGAGCGCGCGTTTCGTCGCGCTCCCGGCGAAGCCGGCGACGCTGATCCGGCCCCGCACCAGCGTGCCGAGCATGGTGAAGAACCGCCTGCCGTCGCTGTCGATCGGGCTGCTGTAGTGCCCGTCCTCGGTGACTGCGCCGTACCGGTCCAGCAGCGCCTCGCGGGGCACCCGGACCTGGTCGAAACTCAGCCGTCCGTTGTCGACGCCATTGAGGCCACCCTTCGCTCCGCAGTCCGAAATGGACACACCGGGCATCGGCCGACCGTTGGCGTCGCGGATGGGCACGACGAAGGCGTGCACCCCGCGCTGCTGCTCGTCGATGACGAGTTGGGCGAAGACCACGGCGGCCAGGCCGTCCCGCGCGGCGTTGCCGATGTAGTCCTTGCGCGCGGCCGGGGACGGCGTGTCGACGACGAACTCCGCGGTGTCCGCGTCGTAGGTGGCGGTGGTGCCCAGGTGCTGCACGTCGGAGCCGTGGCCGGTCTCGGTCATCGCGAAACAACCGGGCAGGCTCAGATCCATGATGTCCGGCAGATACCGCTCGTGGTGTTCGCGCGTGCCCAGCAGCTGGACGGCACCGCCGAACAGTCCCCATTGCACACCGGCCTTCACCATCAGCGACAGGTCGGCGAACCCGAGCATCTCGAAGGCGACGATCGAACCACCGACGTCGCTCTGACCGCCGAACTCGCGGTCGAAACCGCGCCGCTGCCAACCGGTCGCGGCAAGGTCGTGCAGCCGTTCGGTGACCAGGCCGCGATAGTCCTCCCGGTTCAACCCGTCCACGTCGGCGATCGCCAACTTCTCCAGGTGCGGGCGTGCTTCGCGCCGCAGGTCGGCCCAGCGGCCGTCCAGCACCTCGGTCAGTGCCGAGGGATCGACGTGGTCGGGAACCGATGGCAACCGCATGAATCCTCCACAAACGAGACGACGCTCAGGCCTCGGACCTGGCGAACTGTTCGACGAGCGTGGCGCAGAAGGCCGGCAGGTCGTCGGGATTGCGGCTGGTGACGAGGTTGCCGTCCACGACGACCTCCTCGTCGAGCACCTCGCCGCCGGCATTGCGGATGTCGCCCCGGATACTCGGATAGGAGGTCAGCCGTCTCCCCCGGACGACGTCGGCCTCCACCAGCGTCCACGGGCCGTGGCAGATCGCGCCGACCGGACGGCCGGAGCCGACGAAGTCCCGGACGAACTCGACCGCGCCACGATCCACCCGAAGCCGGTCGGGGTTGATCGTCCCGCCGGGCAGAATCAGCCCGACGTAGCCGTCGACGGGGGCCGTGGACACCACCCGGTCGACGGCGAAGGTGTCGCCCTTGTCGATGTCGCCGTGCATCGCCTGGATCTCGCCGTCGTGCACGGACAGCAGGTGCACGGTGCCGCCGGCCCGTTCGACCGCCTTCTTCGGTTCTTCCAACTCGACCTGCTCGACACCGTCGGTGGCCAGAATGGCCACGGTCCGGCCACGAAGTTCGTTCGCCATCTCGTCGTCCTGTTCGGTGTCGTGGGTGTGCGTACTCCGGCCGAATGCCCGCCCTCCGGGTCCAGGAAACACCGGGTTGGGCGCCTCGGCCACCTGACGGCCGAGCGCGCGAACGCGCGGTGCCGGGCCTCGCCTCGGCGAATACGACCCAGCGTCACTGGGTACCCGATGACTATGGTCACCACACTGGACGAGATCGAGCGCAAGCACGAAGGAACCCGGTTGACAACCGACATGTTCGCCGACCTGCCGTCAGTGGCAGCGGTCCTCGGCCCGGACCGGCACCAGCTCGACGCGGCGTACTTCGACACGGCCGACCTGCGGCTGGCCGAGGCCGGGATCACCGTGCGCAGACGAACCGGCGGCGACGACGCCGGCTGGCACGTCAAGCTACCAGTCGGCCCGGAGCACAGGCGCGAGGTTCACCTGCCGCTCACCGAAACCGATGACGTGGTGCCCACCGAGCTGAGTTCGTTGTTGGTCGCTCAGATCGGGGACCGTGCGCTGAGGCCGCGCGCGCGCATCACGACCGAGCGGGACCGCTGGCAACTGGTGGACGCGAACGGGGTCGTGCTCGCGGAGGTGGTCAGCGACGAGGTGACCGGGCAGCCCTTCGGCCGCCGGGCAAAGCCGACGAAGGCGTGGCAGGAGATCGAGATCGAACTCCACGGCGGCTCACGGGAACTGCTGGAGCAGGTGTCGCGGCGACTGTCCGATGCGGGCGGTCCGCGTTCGACGCGGCCGAGCAAACTCGCCGGGGTGCTGCGCGCTCAGCGCCGCGACGTCGGGCCGAAACTGGACGGTAGGTCTGCCGCGTCGACCGTGCTGGACCGCTATCTCCGTACGCACGTCTCGGCTCTGCGCACCGCCGATGTGGCGCTGCGGCTGGAGGAACCGGAAGCACTCCACGAACTGCGGGTGTCCGTGCGTCGCCTGCGCAGCTGCCTACGGGTTTTCCGCAAGAGCTTCCGGTCCAGCGGTGTCCGCACCGTGTCGGCCGAGTTGGCTTGGCTGTCCGGCGTGCTCGGCAAGGCGCGGGACGTCCAGGTACTGCGGGAGCGGATCAGCACGTCGATGCACGCGCTGCCGGATGATCTCGTGCTCGGTCCGGTGTGGACGGAACTCGACCGGTTCCTGGCCAAGCGCGAGGCGCGCACGATGGCCGCGGTGCACACGGCGCTCGGTGATGCCCGTTACCTGACGTTGCAGAACGCCCTCGACAACCTCCTGGTCAATCGGCCCTACCGCGCGCGGTCGGCTCAGCGCGCGAGCACGGTGCTGCCGGGGCAGATCCGGAAGTCCTACCGGAAGGCGCTGGCGGCGGCGGAGGAAGCGTCCGGCGCGCGGGGGCGTGAGCGCGCCGATGCGCTGCACGAGGTGCGCAAGAAGGTGAAGCGGCTGCGTTACGCCTGCGAGGCAGTCGAGCCGTTGATCGGCAAACCGGCGAAGAAGGTGCGCCAACAGGGCAAGCGAATTCAGGGCGTCCTGGGCGAGCACCACGACGGCGTCGAAGTCCGCGCGACGCTGCGTGAACTCGGTAGCCGGGCCCAGCTCAACGGCAACAACGGCTTCACCTTCGGCCTGCTGCACGGTCAGGCCGGCGAACGGGCGCAACGACTGGAGCAGGAGTTTACCGAGCAGTGGCGGCGGCTGGCCGAACCGAAGGCACGCAACTGGATGCGGTG
>CAJCJE010000196.1 GCA_903970565.1 Candidatus Melainabacteria bacterium
GATCCCCCGCTCCTGCTCCTGCTCCATCCAGTCCATGGTGGCGGCGCCGTCGTGCACCTCACCGATCTTGTAGCTGATACCGGTGTAGTAGAGGATGCGCTCGGTCGTCGTCGTCTTGCCGGCGTCGATGTGCGCCATGATGCCGATGTTGCGGACCTTCGTGAGGTCGGTCAGCACGTCCTTCTGTGCCACGGGAGTCTTCCCACTCTTTCGATTGCTCGGTTATTTCGCTGTAGTTGTTCTTCGACCCGGCTCAGCCGCCGGATGTCTCACCAGCGATAGTGCGCGAAGGCCCGGTTCGCTTCGGCCATCTTGTGGACGTCCTCACGTCGCTTGACGGCGGCGCCCAGACCATTGCTGGCGTCCAGCAGCTCGTTGGCGAGCCGCTCGACCATGGTCTTTTCGCGGCGCTGCTTGGAGAACCCGACCAACCAGCGCAGTGCCAGCGTGGTCGAACGCTCGGGACGCACCTCGACGGGCACCTGGTAGGTCGCACCACCGACGCGGCGGCTGCGGACCTCGAGAGCCGGCTTGACGTTGTCGAGTGCGCGCTTGAGCGTGATGACCGGATCGGTACCGGTCTTGTCGCGGGCCTGCTCGAGCGCACCATAAACAATGCGCTCAGCCAGCGATTTCTTCCCGTCCAGCAGAACTTTGTTGACCAACTGCGTCACCAGCTGCGACCCGTAAACCGGGTCATTGACCAGTGGCCGCTTCGGCGCGGGGCCCTTGCGCGGCATTAGCTCTTCTCCTTCTTGGCGCCGTAGCGGCTGCGGGCCTGCTTGCGGGACTTGACACCCTGGGTGTCCAGCGAGCCGCGGATGATCTTGTATCGCACACCGGGCAAGTCCTTCACACGACCACCACGCACCAGCACCATCGAGTGCTCCTGCAGGTTGTGACCCTCGCCCGGGATGTAGGCGGTGACCTCGACCCCCGTGGTCAGCTTGACGCGCGCGACCTTACGAAGCGCCGAGTTCGGCTTCTTCGGAGTCGTGGTGTACACGCGGGTGCACACCCCGCGGCGCTGCGGGCTGCCCTTGAGGGCCGCGGTCTTGACCTTGGTGACCTTGTCGCGGCGACCCTTACGGACCAGCTGCTGAATGGTTGGCATCTACCGGCTTCCTACTTCTCGTTCATTTGCTGCTGTCTGATTCTGATGCTTCTAAGTCTCTGTAGTGCAGTTATGTCCTTCGGCGGTCCCCCGCGTCCGGGTGTGTCGCAGGCGCCCGCCGCAGAATCAATCCGTTGCGTGGTTGGCATGCGAATTGGCCCGGCGTGCGCGTCTTAGCTGAAGCGCCTAAAACCGCCAGGCACGAGGCTCCACAATACCCGCCGCTAGTCGGGCAGGTCAAAGCGACGACATCGGCGTCCAATGGACCACCTTACCGGGCAACGTCACGGGGCGTCGTGCGCGGCGGATCCGCTGCGCAGCGCCATGCCCGCCGCCAGCCGCAGCACCATGTCCGAGAACACCGCATCGGTGTCGATGTCGTCCATCACGCCCGTCATTTCCAGCAGGACAAATCCGTGCATCGCCGACCAGAACTCCAGTGCCGCATAGAAAGCCTGCTCGAGGTCGAGCCCGTAGGACGTCAACACCGCGATCACCGGCGCCGCAGCACCCCGGGTTGCCGCGGTGTACTCCGGGTCGTCGCCGACGCCCAGCGGCATCCGGGTGAAGGCCGAGTACCGCCCTGGATGGTGGTGGGCGTAGCTGCGATACGCGCTGGCCATCACCAGCACAGCGTCGTCGCGCGTGCGTCCCTCGCCGACCCGGTTGAGCATGGTGATGATGTCGTCGATGACCCGGATTCGCACCGTGCGGCGCAGGTCCTCCAGGCTGATGACGTGGTTGTACAGCGATGGGCCTTTGGTTCCCAGCTGCGTCGCCAGGGCGTTGATGGTCAGGGCGTCCCAACCCTCGCGATCCAGGAAGGTGAGCGCGGCGTTGACGATGATCTCGCGGCTCAGTCGGGCCCCACGGGTCGCGGATCTCGCCCCGGCGCCCGACCGACCGGCCGGTGACTCCGGCTCAGCTGGCATGGCGGTCACCCTTCGGTTGCGTTAACGACGGACTCTAGTTGCGGGTCGCTGGAACGACGAACTCTAGTCTGCCGGTCACACCAGCACGTACGCTCTTTCCGGAGCTCTTCGCAAGGCTCTTTCCGAGCAAATCGCGCGCCGTGGCGAGAGGAACCCGCGATGAATTGGTCGACCCCCTGCCGGGCTGTGGCGGCCAGCGCAATCGCGATCGCATTCACCTCCGCCGCCGGCGCACCGAGCGGGCACGCCAAAAACGGTGACACTCACATCACTGGTGAAGGCATCGAGCAGACCATCGACTGCAACGGCGCGACGCTGTTGGTCGATGGCACCAGGAACACCGTCAACGCGCTGGGCACCTGCTGGGCGGTGACGGTGATGGGCTCGGGTCACACCATCGTTGCGGACAACGTCATCCACGACATCACCGTCTACGGCTCCAACGAGTCGGTCTTCTACAAGAACGGCGAGCCGTTCGTCTGGGACCGCGGTCGCGAACTCGGCATGGTCAATCGCGTCAGTCACGTGGGGAGTTAGCCACATGCGCGCGAACAACTCTCGACGTCTGGGCGTGACAGCCGGTTTGGCACTCACCGCGGCAGCGGTGCTCGGGGTGGCCGGCTGCGGACAGAGCAACAACAATGGCACGGTTCCGTCGAGTGGCTCCCCCAGCTCGTCGACGCCGGCACCGTCGACGACCAGCACTGGCGCCCAGTTCGACATCGGGAACACGATCAACTA
>CAJCJE010000197.1 GCA_903970565.1 Candidatus Melainabacteria bacterium
CGCCCCGTCGGCCCAGGCCGCGACGTACACCCTGATCACCGAGCCGGACCAGACCTACACCCCGGTGTACAACTTCATCGGCACCGCCACGAAGTCCATCGACATGACCATGTACGAACTGGTCGACACCACCGCCGAGAAGGACCTCGCCGCAGCCGCGAAGAAAGGCGTGAAGGTCCGGGTCATTCTGGACCAGAACCTGGAGAAATCCAGCAACACCACCGCCTACAACTACCTCAACGACAACGGCGTCTCCGCGGTGTGGGCGAAGTCCGGCCGGACCACCCACCAGAAGACCATCACCGTCGACGGCACCAGTTCGATGATCATGACAGGTAACCTGACCTCCGAGTACTACTCGACCACCCGCGACTTCGCGGTGATCGACACCGACAGCAAGGACGTCAGCGCGATCGAATCGGTGTTCAACGCCGACTACTCGAACAAGTCGATCACTCCGAGCGACGGTGACGACCTGGTCTGGAGCCCGACCGACTCGCAGACCCAGCTGATCAACCTGATCGACTCCGCCACCACCTCGCTACAGATCGAGAACGAGGAGATGAGCGACACCACCGTCGTCGACGCGCTGGAGCAGGCCGCCGAGAACGGGGTCAACGTGCAGGTCACCATGACCAACACGGACAACGACTACGCCTCGGAATTCGACGCCCTGACCGACGCGGGCGTGCAGGTTTCCACCTATACCGGGGAAACCCCCATCTACATCCACGCCAAGGCGATCCTGGTCGACGCCGGCCAGTCCGATGCCAAGGTGTTCCTCGGCTCGGAGAACTTCACCAATGCGTCACTCAACGAGAACCGTGAACTGGGCCTGATCACCACCGACCCGACCGTGCTGTCCTCGGTGAACACCACCCTCACCTCGGACTTCAACGGCGCCACCCCCTGGTCGTCCTGACCAGTCCCTGGTCATAACCGACCACCGACGGTCGGGCAGCCGCACCAGACCATTCACGCCTGGGACACAGGCGTTCGCCAGGCGCCTGCCTGTTTCGACAGGCGCCTGTCGTCAGGCCGCGAACCACCTGCCCGCCCACAAGTGACGACTCGCCGAAGAATTTGACACCCCACTTCGGCGAGTCGTCACTTCCGGAACAGCCGTGCCCGTTTGCGCAAGGGGAACGCCAGGGCGTCAGTGCGCCTTCGTCCACGCATCGTAGGAGTTCTCGACCACCCGCACCGCGTCGTCGATGTCGTCGGTCAGGTGCAGCAGGTCGAAGTCCTTCGCCGACAGCTTCCCGCCGCCGAACACCTGCTCACGCAGCCACCCGTGCAGGCCGCCCCAGTAGGACGTGCCGAACAGCACGACCGGGAACTTGGTGACCTTCTTGGTCTGCACCAGTGTCAACGCCTCGAACAGCTCGTCGAGGGTGCCGAACCCGCCCGGCAGACAGATGAACGCCTGCGCGTACTTCATGAACATCGTCTTGCGCACGAAGAAGTAGCGGAAGTTCACCCCGAGGTCGACCCACGGATTCAGACCCTGCTCGAACGGCAGCTCGATCCCGAGCCCGACGGAGAGCCCGCCCGCCTCCGAACAGCCCCGGTTGACCGCCTCCATCGCCCCCGGGCCGCCACCGGTGATCACCGCATAGCCCGCGGTGGCCAGCGCGGCACCGAGTTCGCGACCCAACTCGTACTCGGGATGATCGCGCTTGGTCCGCGCCGACCCGAACACGGTGACCGCCTTCGGCACCTCGGCCAGCGCGCCGAATCCCTCGACGAACTCGGCCTGAATGCGCAGCACCCGCCACGGGTCGGTGTGCACCCAGTCGGTCGGCCCACGCGAGTCGAGCAGCCGCTGGTCGGTCGTGGTGTCCTCGGCCATCCGCGCACCGCGCAACGTCACCGGACCGCGCTGGCGCTCCGGTGGGCGCTCCTGCTGTCGATCCTGCTGTTGCCCGTTGCCATTGCCCGAGGACTGCGAACCTGCGGGTTCCGGGCTGGAGGGTTGCGGTGCCTGTGGTGCCGTCACGGCGCGAGTCTAGGCGCGCGCCGTGACGGCGATCCGGACGGCCTGGGCAGTCCGGGACAACCCACAGCGGCATTCACTCAACCGGTGACACTGTCCGCGCCGTATTCGAGGTGTCCGACGAACTCACGCAGGAAGGTCGGGTCACCTTCCACCGTGGCCGACACGTCGTACCAACCCTGGCTGCGGCCGACCACGTCCAGGTCCTCGGTCACCGTCGCCCCGGCCGCCACCCGGACCGTGCCCGACGCACCGAAATCGTGCTGGCCGCGCAACCGAACCGTGGCCGGAGCCGAACCGCCGTTGCTGATGGAGATCCGCAGCCGGGGATGGTCGGCGCTGCCCACCACCAGCGCGGCGACCTCGACGCCGAGCCCGGCCCCGGTGCCGTTGAACACCCGCAGGAAACGGTTGGGCCCGTGCACCGCGACCTGGTAGCCACCGCTGATCGACACCGCGACCGAGCCGGTCCCGCCGCCCGCCACGTCCCGCCGGACCACTGCCGAACCGGTCGGATACACCTGCAACTGGACGGCGTCGGCACCCGAGTTGGCCAGGTGCACGGTCAGCGCGCTCGCGGTGACCGTGGCGTTCGCCACCGGCTGGTACGGGATCGGCCGGGCGGGCCGGGTGCCCGGCTCCTGCTGCGGATCGCGCTGCGCGCCCTCGGTGGGCGGGGTCGGCGCCGGCAGCTTCGACTGGGTCTGGTCGGCCTCCCGCTGCAACGCGGCGGTGTCCGGCAGCAGCGGAATGCCGGGGTTCCAGGCGGAGAAGTCGAAGCAGCTGGTCAGGTCGCCACAGATCGACCGCCGCCAGGCGGAGATGTTCGGCTCACGCACCCCGGTCCACTGCTCCAGGAACCGAAGCACCGACGTGTGGTCGAAGACCTGCGAGTTCACCCAACCACCCCGACTCCACGGCGAGATCACCGTCATCGGCACCCTCGGCCCCAGACCGATCGGCAGGCCGTCGATGAACTCGTCCTCGGCGCCGGCCGGCGCGGTGGGCGGCACCACGTGGTCGAAGAAGCCGTCGTTCTCGTCGAAGTTGGCGAAGACGACCGTGTTGTCCCACAGTTTCTGGTTGCCCCACAGGGCTTTCAGCACGGTGTTCATGTACACCGCGCCGTCGACCGGGCGAGCCGCCGGGTGTTCGCACCAGCGGTAGGGCGCCACGATCCAGGACACCTTGGGCAGCTTCCCGGTCTGGCAGGCGCCGATGAAGTCGGCGAGCACGTGCTTGGGGTCCATGCCGAGTCCGGAGTCCGGCAGCCACTGCTTGATCACGTTCGCCCGCGCGGCCAGCTGCTGCTTCGCCGGATCGGGACTGGCCAGCGCGTCGTGGTAGGCCTGGAACAGCCACAGCGGGTTGTCCCCGTAGTCGCCGACCCAGCCGTCGGTGCCGTCACCGACCTCCTTGTTGGCGAAGATCTGCCAGGAGATCCCGGCGTCCTGCAACCGCTCGGGGTAGGTCGGCCAGGACAGCACCGGCAGGTAGTCGGCGGGGTTGTAGTTGATCGGGCCCCCGAAGCGGCCGGCCGCGTCGATCGTGGCGGTCCAGTGGTAGAGCCGGTTGGGCGTGGTCGGGCCCTGCACCGAGCAGAAGTAGTGGTCACAGATGGTGAACGCGCTCGCCAGTGCCCGCTGGAACGGAATGTCCGCCTCGGTGAAGTAACCCATCGTCAGCTCGGACTTGTTCGGAATCCAGGCGTCGTAGGCGCCCTCGTCCCAGGCGTTGTGCGTCGGCTGCCAGCTGTGGTCGAGGTCGCCGAGGTCCTGTCCGTCCACTGTGGAGGTATCGACGTGGAAGGGCAGCAGGTAGCCGCCGTCGGTGCGCGTGGCGTCCGGCTGGTGGAAGACGCTCCTACCACTGGGCAGGGTGACCGCGGTCCGGTCGCCGAAGCCGCGCACCCCGCGCATCGAGCCGTAGTAGTGGTCGAAGGACCGGTTCTCCTGCATCAGGATGACCACGTGCTCGACATCGTCCAGCCGGCCCCGCCTACGCGGTTGGGTAAGGGCCTCGGCCATCCCGCTGGGCAGCCCGCTGAGCACACCGCCCGCCGCGGCCGCGCCGGCAACACCACCGATGAACCGACGACGATTGAAACCCGAACCCGATTCGACCATCTCGACTGGTCCCTTCCACTGAAGACAACGCCCCGTGGAGCCAAACAGTAGAAGGCAAATGACGCCGAGCTCAACCGTTAACGTCAGATGGCCATTGCCGAGCGCGGATGTGGCCTGGACCCTGTTTCCGGCGCGCGCCGCTGTTCAGCCGCGTAGGAACGCCTCGAACAACCGGGTACAGCGAGTGATCTGCTCGGCCGGGACATTCTCCTGCTGGGTGTGCGCGAGGGTCGGATCGCCGGGGCCGAAGTTGACCGCCGGCAGTCCGAGCGCGGCGAAGCGGGACACGTCGGTCCAGCCGAGCTTGGCCGCCGGGGCGCCCCCGGTGGACGCGATCAGCTGCTTGGCCAGCGGCGCGGACAGTCCCGGCAGCGCCCCGGCCGCGCAGTCGCGCACGGTGACCTCGAACCCGTCGAACACCTGGCGCAGATGGGCTTGGGCCTGCTGGGGGTCGCGGTCCGGCGCGAACCGGTGGTTGACCGTGAGCAGGCACTCGTCCGGCACCACGTTGCCGGCCACCCCGCCGCCGATCCGCACCGCCTGCAAGCCTTCCCGGTAGGTGCAGCCGTCGATGTCCACCGTGCGCGGCTGGTAGTCCCGCAGCCGGCGCAGGACCTCGCCCATCGCGTGGATCGCGTTGCTGCCCATCCAGGCCCGTGCCGTGTGCGCCCGCGCCCCCTCGGTGCGCACCTCGACCCGCATGGTGCCCTGGCAGCCGGCCTCGATGACCACGTTCGACGGTTCGCCGACGATGGCGAGATCCCCGGCCAGCCAGTCCGGCAGCTCCCGCTCGATCCGGCCGAGGCCGTTGCGGGCCGCCTCGATCTCCTCGCAGTCGTAGAACACGAAGGTCATGTCGTAGGCCGGCGTGGGCAGTGTCGCGGCCAGGTGCAGCGCGACCGCGTCCCCGCTCTTCATGTCGACCGTGCCGCAGCCGTGCAGCACCAGTTCGTCACCTTCGCCGGTCCGGCGGTGCGGCAGGTTGTCGTTGATCGGCACGGTGTCCAGGTGCCCGGCGAAGATCACCCGCGCGGCCCGGCCGAGGTGGGTGCGGGCCAGCACCGCGTTGCCGGAACGGACCAGTTCCAGGTGCGGGGCCTGGCGCCCCAGCGCCTCCTGCACCGCGTCGGCGAGGCCCTGCTCGTCACCGGACACGCTCGGGAAGTCCACGAGTGCCGCGGTGAGTTCGATCGGGTCGACGGTCAGGTCAAGGGAACCGGTCACGGTGGCCTACCGTACCCGGCTCGCGGTCGGGACCGGCCGACGTCACGACGTGACCAGGCGCGGACTACCGTCAGGGGCGCACCCCGTAGCGCTGAAGAAAGGTCGCCCCATGCGCCGAACCGCCAGCCGCGTGGTGATCGCCAGCACTGCACTCGCCGCGGCACTGGCGCTTGCCGGTTGCGCGGACGCCCAGCCGGGAGACGTGAACAACGGCCCCGGCTACACCGACTCCGTGAGTGACCTGCTGGTCAAGATTCCCGCCTTGCAGGGCGACCCGTGCCGGAGCACGCAGGCCCCCCAGATCTACCCGAACTGCGGACGGTACGTGACCGAGGTCGCCAACGTCGTCGACGCGGTGCAGGCCGAACTGCCCGACCAGCCCAGTCTGACGACCAGCCTCCAGAACGCGGTGAACACGTACCAGAGCCTGCGCTGCGAGATCGTCAAGGGCACCGGCAGCGCCAGCCAGCAGAGGAGCTGCCCGCAGGCGCTGCGCACGATCGGCGCGGAACTCGACGGCGTGGACAGGAAACTGGCCAAGCTGCCCGCCGGGAGCTAGCCCGAAAAGGCGCTGATTGTCCGTGTTTTCCTGCCGTCGGGGGCTGGGCTACCGTGTGTTCTCGTGAGTGAGGACAGCACCCCCGCGACCAACGACCCGGCCACCAGTTCGGCCCAGGGCATCGGCCTGGCCACCATGTTCGGCGACGTCGTTCTGGACACCTGGTTCCCCGCGCCCAAGCTGGGCTCCTCCGGCGCGGGCGGCACCGGCACGGTGCGGTTGTCCTCGGCCGAGGCGATCGAGGCCCTCGGCTCGGTCGCCGCCGACCTGCTCGGCGAGGACCGGGCCCGTGGCGTCGAGGTCGTCGCGGTGCGCACCGGCATCGACTCGCTCGCCCAGGCCCCGGTCGACGCGCACGACGTCTACCTGCGCCTGCACCTGCTCTCCAGTCGGCTGATCCGGCCACACGGCGCCAACCTGGACGGTCAGTTCGGTCTGCTGGCCAACGTGGTGTGGACCAACCACGGCCCCTGCCCGGTGGAGAACTTCGAGTCGACCCGGCTGCGGCTGCGCGCACGGGGGCCGGTCACCGTCTACGGCATCGACAAGTTCCCCCGGATGGTCGACTACGTCGTGCCGACCGGCGTGCGCATCGCCGACGCCGACCGGGTCCGCCTCGGCGCGCACCTGGCCAGCGGCACGACCGTGATGCACGAGGGATTCGTCAACTTCAACGCCGGCACGCTGGGCAACTCGATGGTGGAGGGCCGGATCACCGCGGGTGTCGTGGTCGGCGACGGCTCGGACATCGGCGGCGGGTCCTCGATCATGGGCACGCTGTCCGGCGGCGGGAAGCAGGTCATCACCATCGGCGAACGCTGCCTGCTCGGCGCGAACGCGGGTGTCGGTATCTCACTCGGCGACGACTGCGTGGTCGAGGCCGGTCTCTACGTCACCGAGGGCACCAAGGTGACCCTGCCCGACGGCCGGCTGGTCAAGGCACGCGACCTGTCCGGGTCCGCCGGCCTGCTGTTCATCCGCAACTCGGTCAGCGGCAGCATCGAGGTCCGCGAGCGCGACGGCATCGGCATCACGCTCAACAGCGCCCTGCACGCCAACTGATCCACGCCCGAGCCTCCGTCCGTCCACAGTGGACCTTTTGGTCTATTGTGGACGGATGACGAGACGGGCC
>CAJCJE010000198.1 GCA_903970565.1 Candidatus Melainabacteria bacterium
GTGTGGGACGAGTCGTTGCTCGCCTATGACATGGGCAGTGATCATCCGCTGAACCCAGTGCGCCTCGCGCTCACCGTTCGCCTGGCCACCGCGCTCGGCGTGCTCGACGGCGTCGGGTTGCGCAAGCCCGCGCCGGCCAGCGACGAGGAGATCGAGCGGATTCACGACTCCGGCTACCTGGCCGCGGTGCGCGCCGCGCCGCAGGCGCGGTTCGATGTGGGCCACGGACTGGGCACTCCGGACAATCCGGTGTTCACGGGTATGCACGAGGCATCGGCCAGGATCGTCGGCGGATCGCTGCTGGCCGCTGATCTGATCGCGGCCGGCACGACCGATCGCGCGGTGAGTATCGCCGGCGGTCTGCACCACGCGATGCCCTCGCACGCATCCGGCTTCTGTGTCTACAACGACTGCGCCATCGCCATTGCGCGGCTGCTCGACCGGGGTGTCGGGCGGGTCGCCTACATCGACGTCGACGTGCACCACGGCGACGGGGTGCAGGCCGCGTTCTATGACGACCCACGGGTGCTGACGATCTCCGTGCACCAGGACCCGCGCACCCTCTGGCCCGGCACCGGTTACCCGCGCGAACTCGGTGCCGGCGGGGCCGAGGGCAGCGCGGTGAACCTTCCGCTGCTGCCGGGCACCGCGGATGCCATGTGGTTACGTGCCTTCACCGCGGTGGTGCCCTCGCTGCTGCGCGCGTTCGCCCCGACGGTGTTGGTGACGCAGTGCGGGGTGGACAGCCATCGGACCGATCCGCTGGCCGATCTGGCCTTGTCGGTGGATGGACACCGGGCGATCTACCAGGCCCTGCGGGAGCTCGCGGTGCGGTACGCGGGCGGCAAGTGGCTCGCCCTGGGCGGCGGGGGATACGACCTGGTCAGGGTGGTGCCCCGATCGTGGACGCATCTGCTGGCGACGGTGCTGGACCGTGACCTCGCGCCGGAGACCGCGCTGCCGCCGGACTGGCTCGCGCTGGCCGAGCGGGTCGCGCCGGGGTTGCCGCTGCCCGACACGATGACCGAGGACGCGGACGTCACCTTCCGGCCCTGGGGCGGCAGTACCGAGGAGCCGGTCGACATCGCCATCCGCGAAACGAGGCGAGCGGTCTTTCCGCTCTACGGCCTCGACCCGGACGACCCGAGGGACTGACCGGAGCGCATTATGTCCGATGTGGACAGAGAGCCTGATCCGTACGACTATCCGAGGCACTGGGAAGCGGACGTGCTGCTCTCCGACGGCGGCACGGTCCACTTGCGACCGATTACGCCGGATGACGCGCAGCTGATCGTCGGGTTGCACAGCCGGATGTCCGACCGAACCCGGTATTTTCGTTACTTCGGCGCCTATCCGCGCATTTCCGAGCGTGACCTCAAGCGGTTCAGCGTCGTCGACCACCACGGGCGGGTCGCGTTCGGCGCGTTCCTCGGCCGGGCGCTGATCGCGGTCGGGCGCTACGAACGCCTCGACGACGGCGATTCCGCCGAGGTCGCCTTCGTCGTCGAGGACGCGCACCAGGGGCGCGGCATCGGCTCGATCATGCTCGAACACCTGTCCGCGGCCGCTGCCGAGCGCGGGCTGCGGCGATTCGTGGCCGAGGTGCTCGCCGAGAACAGCCAGATGGTCCGCGTCTTCCGCGAGGCGGGTTATCGGATCAGCCGGGAACTCGATGCCGGCGTGGTGCACCTGGAGTTCGCGATCGACCCGACCGAGAAGTCGGTCGCGGTCCGGCGCGCCCGCGAACAGGCCGCCGAGGCGCGCAGCGTGCACAATCTGCTGCATCCGGCCTCGGTCGCGGTGATCGGCGCGTCCACCGATCCGAGCAAGCTCGGCTACGCGGTGCTCACCAATCTGCTCGCCGCGGATTTCACCGGGCCGGTGTACCCGGTCAATTCCGAGCACCGTTCGGTGCGCGGTGTCCGGGCCTATGCCTCGGTGCTGGACATCCCGGACCAGGTGGATCTCGCGGTCGTCGCGGTGCCGGCGGCCGGGGTCGACGAGGTCTTGGACGACTGCCTGACCAAGGGGGTGCGCACGCTGGTCGTGCTCTCGGCCGGTTTCGCCGACATCGGGCCGGCCGGGATGGATGCCGAGCGCAAACTGGTCGCGGCGGCGCGGGCGCACGGGATGCGGGTGGTCGGGCCGAACGCGCTGGGGGTGCTGAACAACGACCCGGCGGTGCGGTTGAACGCGACCTTGGCGCCTCGGCTGCCCGGCCCCGGTCACACCGGGTTCTTCTGTCAGTCCGGCGCGCTGGGCATCGGCATCCTGGCCGACGCCGCCGCCAGGGGCCTTGGCCTGTCGACCTTTGTCTCGGCCGGCAACCGGGCCGATGTGTCCGGCAATGACCTGTTGCAGTACTGGGCGACCGATCCGGCGACCAGGGTTGTGCTGCTCTATCTGGAATCGTTCGGCAATCCGCGCAAGTTCGCCCGGCTGGCCCGGCGGTTGGCACGGCACAAGCCGATTGTCGCGGTCAAGTCCGGTCGGCACGGCGTGCGGCCCAGTCTCGCGGCGAATTCGGTCGACCTTGAGGAAGCGAGCGTGCAGGCGCTGTTCGAGCAGGCCGGGGTGATCCGGGTCGAGTCGCTGGCGCAGCTGTTCGACACCGCGTTGCTGTTGGCCAATCAGCCGCTGCCGGCCGGGGACCGGGTCGCGGTGGTGGGCAATTCCACCGCCATCGGCCTGTTGGCGGCGGACACGATCGCCGCCGAGGGTCTTCAGTCGGCGTTGGACCCGGTCGACACCGGCGCGCAGGCCTCGCCGGAACAGTTTGCCGCCGCGGTGCGGGACACGGTGCGCCGCGAGGACGTCGACGCGGTGGTCGTGGTGTTCGTTCCGCCGCTGGTGGTGCCGGGCGCGGCGTATGCGCTGGCGCTGCGGGAGGTGGTCAGCGAGCTGGCAGGCTCGGCGGCCGGCGAGGGTGCGCCGGAGCCGGCTGCGCGAGAAGGGGTGGGTGGGCGAGAAGGAGTGGCTGGGT
>CAJCJE010000199.1 GCA_903970565.1 Candidatus Melainabacteria bacterium
CTTCCGATCTCCGGACACAAGGCCGTGATGGTGTCCACTGAGCGCGACAACGACGCGAGCCTGGTCACGGTCGAGATCACCGGCGGCATGGGGCGCGCCCGGATCCCGGCAGCGGGAACCGTGCCCGCGCTCGGGGCCTGGGTCGCTTACCTGCCCGACCCTGGATGGCGGCCGGTCGCGGTCTTCCCCGACGCGGGCCACACGCCCTGGACACACAGCGTCCAGGGCGCCGACAACGACGATGGCGCTGGAGATGGTCTCGGCGCCGCCCCTGGCAACGGAGAGCTGACCGGCGGCTCTGGCGGCTCCGCAGCATCCGATGACGCCGCCGCAGAGGAGTGGGGCGATGACACCTGACGACTACACGAGCCTGGATCCGGCAGTGGCCGCCGCAGCGGCCACCGACTCGATCCTGGCCGACCTGGCGAGTACCGATCACCGGGCGGTGGTCGTCGACTCGCCGCCCGGTGCCGGCAAGAGCACTCTGGTCGTCGCCGCCGCCGGGAACCTCGTCGAGGGCAGCGAACGCCCGGCGGTCCTCGCCCAAACCAACAACCAGGTCAACGACCTCGCTATCCGCCTCGCCCTGCAACATCCCGACCTCACGATCGGCCGGCTGAGTGCCAAGGACTACCTCGCCCCAGCGTCGGTGATCGACCGGACCAACATCGTCATCGGCAGCACTGTGGCCGATCTGTCCGACTGCCAGATCGTCGTGGGCACCTCGGCCAAGTGGGCCGGCGTCCGCGACCACCGATTCGCGTGGGCGATCCTCGACGAGGCCTACCAGATGCGGTCGGACCTGCTACTACAGATCGTCGAACGCTTCGACCGGGGCTTGTTCGTGGGAGACCCCGGGCAGTTGGACCCCTTCACTGTCGTGGGCACCGAGCGGTGGATCGGACTCCCGCACGACCCGACGCAAAACGGGGTCACGGTGATGCTGGAACATAATCCTGACACTCCCGTGCACAGGCTGCCCGTGTCCTGGCGGCTGCCGGCCGTCGCCGCCCCCACCATCGCGCAAGCGTTCTACCCCTTCACCGGCTTCATCGCCGGAACAACCGAGAACGTTCGCCATCTGGCATTCCGCACGGCAGGTTTCGGCACTGCTGACCTCGACGAAACCCTGGCGATGGCGTTCACGACAGGATGGGCACTGCACGAACTCCCCCGACGTCATGTGCCCCGCACCGACAGCGAGACCCTGCAGACCGCGGCTCGCCTGGCCAGTCGACTGCTTGACCGCGGCGCCATCGCCACCTGCGAGCGGTACACCGACGGCCGAGTCCTGGATGCCAGCGACATCGCCATCGGCGTGGCCCATCGCGACCAGGCCGACCTCGTCCGAGCCGCGCTCACCCGCACCGGCAATCCCGCTGCGTCGCAGGTTGCGGTCGACACCGCGAACCGCTTGCAGGGCCGCGAGTTCGAGATCGTGATCGTGGTCCACCCGCTGTCCGGGCGACGCGACGCCACAGCATTCCACCTGGAGGCGGGCCGTCTCTGTGTGCTCGCCTCGCGCCATCGCCAGGCATGCATCGTTGTCGCCCGGGAAGGAATCACCGACCTGCTGGACAGTCACCCGTCGACCGACCCGGTACATCTCTCAGTGCCAGCGCGGTTTCCCGATGGCTGGGAGGCGAACCAAGCCATGATGACCAAGCTCGCACTGCACCGTATCGCCGGGTGACCCGATTTGAAGGACAGCGTGCCCGGCCCGGGTGAACGGGGCCAGCAATGGATAGTCAGTACAAACTACGTGGTTGATGGTCCGAGTGTGAGGCAACGGTCGGTGCCGCGCACCTAGATGGGCGAATACTCCTTTTAGCAAGTCGGGCAGCCCGTTACACCGTCGCAGCGACAGGCCGCGACTGGACGACGGGCAGGCAGCGCGGCTGAGCAACCAAGCGCCACGGAGGCCGGTCTCGCAGGCGCCGCGCGTCAGCACAGTCAGACCAAGGTGCTCAGCGATATCGTTGGAGCCCTCGACCCGCGCGTCACGCGTTGTGACGACGGTCTTGCTCGATGACAGGTGAGGACAGGTAGCGGAGTATGGGCAGGTCAGGCGGACGCGCCGCAGCAGGTGGGCGGTTGGGCTCGGCTCGTAACATGGGCGAGGGGGTGGCGTGGTCATGGCGCTGAAGAAGTCGGACCTGTACAGCTCGCTCTGGCGTAGCTGCGACGAACTGCGCGGTGGCATGGATGCCAGCCAGTACAAGGACTACATCCTCACGTTACTGTTCGTGAAGTATGTCTCGGACAAGGCCAAAGCCGACCCCGACAGCCTCATCGACGTGCCCCAAGGTGGCTCGTTCGACGACATGCTGGCTGCCAAGGGCGACAAAGAGATCGGCGACCGCATCAACAAGATCATCGCCGAGCTAGCCGAAGCCAATGATCTACGCAACGTGATCGACCTCGCCGACTTCAATGATGAGGAGAAGCTCGGCAAAGGTAAGGAAATGCAGGACCGACTCTCTAAACTGGTCACGATCTTCGCAGACCTGGACTTCCGCGGCTCCCGGGCCGAGGGCGACGACTTGCTCGGCGACGCCTACGAGTACCTGATGCGGCACTTCGCTACCGAGTCCGGCAAGAGCAAGGGGCAGTTCTACACACCCGCTGAAGTGTCACGCATTATGGCCAAGATACTCCAAGTCCCGCCTACCAGTCCCCATGCCTGCACCGTGTACGACCCAACCTGCGGTTCTGGTTCACTGCTGATCAAAGTAGCGGACGAAAGTAGGTACCGGCTGTCAGTCTATGGCCAGGAAAAGGACAACGCCACGTGGGCCCTGGCGAAGATGAACATGATCCTTCACGGCCATGAGGATCACGAGATCGCCAAAGGTGACACGATCACAAGCCCCTCCTTCACCACTGGTTCACAGCTTCGAACCTTCGACTACGCCGTCGCCAACCCTCCGTTCTCGGTCAAGTCATGGAATAACGGACTGGAAAATGAGTACGGCCGCTTCGAATACGGCAGGCCGCCGGCGAAGAACGGCGACTACACATTCCTGCTGCATATCCTCAAGTCACTTAAAAGCACGGGCAAGGCGGCCGTCATTCTGCCTCATGGTGTGCTATTGCGCGGCCACGCCGAGGCAACTATCCGTCGGCGTTTGCTTGAGCACGGCATCGTCAAGGGGATCATCGGTTTGCCGCTAAATCTCTTCTACGGCACGGGTATCGGATCTACTGCTGTAAGTGTGGGTGAGTTTTCCGTCAGTCCTTTGAGGAACGTCCTGGTAGTGGTGGGCAGAGGCCGCTTCGGGTGAGCATGGCCATGGTGATGAGTGCTTCGGGTGAGCGGAAACCGTAGGAGCGTCGGGTAAGGACCCGCAGGTGCGTGTTGGTGGACTCGCTGCGGGCGTTGGACAGTCCGTGGTCGAGGGTGTTGCGGATCAGCGGTAGGTAGTGCTTGATGGTGGTGGCCAGCTTGACGAACTCGGGGATGCGGCAGCGGGCGGCCCAGGCCAGCCAGCCGGCGAGTAGGACCCGGCCCGGTGTGCCGCGCGCGGCGAACACCGCGCGGAGTTGTTCCTTGAGCAGATAGGCGCGATAGAGCCGGTTGTTGGTCTTGGCGATGGCCGCGATCGTGGTACGTTGCTCGCCGGTCAGGTTCTCGGGATTCTTCAGCACGGCCCAGCGCAGTCCCTTGACGTTACTGGCCTGCGTGGTGTTTCCCTTGCTACGCAGGGTGTTCCACATGTCGCGGCGTACCGTGTCCACGGCGTCGGTGGCCCACTCAACGACATGGAACGGGTCCAGACACAGCACCGCTTGGGGTGCTCTGGCCTTCACCGGGGTGTGGATCCACTCAGCACCATCGGCGGAGACGTGCGTGAGCTGTTGGGCGCGTTCTTTGCCGAGGGCGTCAAAGAACTTCAGCACCGTCTCGGAGTTACGACCCTGCGCGGCCCATACCAGCCGACCGGTGTCGTGATCGACCACGCAGGTCAGGTACCGCTGGCCCTTGCGGTAGGAGATCTCGTCAATCCCGATACGGCGCAGCCCGGACAGGAGGTCGGTCCGCCCGGCCCGCTCGGTCACGACCCGTTCCACGATGGCCTGCACCGTCCGCCAGGTGGTGCGCAGGAACTCGGCCACCACCGAGGACGCGGCACGAGCGGTCCACCACGCCACGGTGTCCTCGAAGGGATGGGTATGTCGTGCGGCCGGCTGCGCCCAGGGCACGTGCGCGACCACGACCCCATGCTCGGGACACGACACCCGGTAGGTGTCGGCTTCCAGGTAGACCATGGTGGTGCCCCAGTCCAGGCTGCGCCACCGCCGTGGGTGGCCGCGCCGGTCGTAGCCCGCGCATCGCCGCTGGCAGCGTGCACACCGCCCGCGTTGCCCCGCTCTGGGTCGGACCCGCAAGATCAGGTCCCGCTGGCCGCCCTCGCTGGAGATCTCCTGATAGGTCGACTCGACCACCGTGTCCTGGACCCCCAGCACGTCACGCAATAGTCTTGTAGGGCGCACGCCGTCCCGTCCATGATCGTTCCTTACCTTCGCAAGTCAGAAACGTAGACGGTGCACGGCGTGCGCCCTACTCGATCATGAAACCCCACCCACACTTACGGCAGAAGAGCC
>CAJCJE010000200.1 GCA_903970565.1 Candidatus Melainabacteria bacterium
GAAGCGGTTGATCGCCACGACGTAGGGCAGGTGCCGGTCGTCGAAGAAGTCGATCGCGGCGAAGGCGTCGGCAAGGCGTCGGGTGTCGACGAGGACGACGGCGCCAATCGCGCCTCGGACCAGGTCGTCCCACATGAACCAGAATCGGTGCTGGCCGGGAGTACCGAACAGATACAGGATCAGGTCGGAGTCCAGCGACAGTCGACCGAAGTCCATCGCGACCGTGGTCGTCGTCTTGTTGGGCGTCGCCGAGAGGTCGTCGTGGCCGACACTGGCCTCGGTCATCACCGCCTCGGTGGTCAGCGGGACGATTTCCGACACCGAAGCGACCAAGGTGGTCTTGCCGACACCGAATCCGCCAGCCACCACGATTTTTGCCGAGGTGGTCGCCTTCCGAACGGGATTCGGCACACTTCGTGGGCTAGAGCCTCCGTAGACCACTGAGCACCCTTTCCAGGAATTCCATGGATGGTCGGTCGCCGACTATCGCATCGGACGAGTGAATGACGACCAGCCCCATGCCGGCCATGTCGCCGATTAACACGCGCACCACCCCGAGTGGCAGTCGAAGGTGCGCGGCTACTTCCGCGACCGACTTGGTGTCCATGCACAGGCTACAAATGGCCCGGTGCTCGGGGAGTAGCGCTTCTTCCATCTCCCAGCCACTGTCGCTGGTGGAGACTAGTCCTTCGATGGCCAGGTCGTAGTCCGGCCGGGTCCGGCCACCGGTGCGGGTGTACGGGCGGACCAGCGAACCGGTCTCGGTCACCGGGTCCGGCGGTGGCAGTTGGGACGGCAGCTTCGGTCGGCTCCAGCCAGCAGTGCTGGTACTCGGGCCGGGATCGGGGATCGGTCTGCCCGCGCCGGCGCGGGAGCCCGGATCGAAGGCCCGGTGTCCGGCGGCGGGGCGTCCGGAGTCGGACGGGGGTCCGGGGTTCGGGGGTACCGAGCCGCCACCGCGACTGCTACCGGCCGACGAGGCCGACGAGCGCGCGCCGAGACTCGAACCGCTGCCGGCTCGGCCACTGACGGCCATCCCCGGCTCGCCGAACAGGTCGGCTCCGGGGCCACCGAACAATCCGTTGCGGTACCCGCTGATGTCGAAGCGGTTGGGAATGTCAGAGCTCGCGTAGTCCGCGGGGTCCTCCAGGTCGCCCTCCACCATCACGCTCCCCCCTCGTTCCCCGATGTCCGGCGGTTGATCTCCACCTGGCTCATCCAACACCTGTTTCGACGGGTTCGATACCTCGAGCCCGAGGCTGTTTTCGCGGTCGTCGTCCTGGTCATCATCTTGGTCGGAGAGACGAAAGCCGCCCGTGGACCAACTCCGGAGTCGAACTCGTCACCGGAGCCATCGCGTCGCGATCGTCGGCCAGGGCCCATCTCTCTACCACTCACCGCCGGTTCATCACCTTGGAGGGGATTCGGTTGATAACGGGGTTGCCGCACGCCCGATCATCTGCGTACGGCACCTTGCAGCTGAGCGCGCAGTTCCGGCGTCATCTGCTGGCCGACGCGCTCGACGAGCAAGGTCATCTCATATGCGACGAGGCCGATGTCGCAGTTGGGCGCGGCCAGCACCGACAGGCAGGAACCGTCGCTGATGGACATCAGGAACAGATAGCCGCGATCCATCTCGACCACGGTCTGGTTGACCGAGCCGGCCTCGAAACAGCGCGCCGCGCCCTGGGTGAGACTGACCAGTCCTGATGCGACTGCCGACAACTGCTCGGCACGGTCACGCGGCAGGCCATGAGAACCGGCGAGCAGCAGGCCGTCCGCGGACACCACGACGGCGTGCGCCACACCGGGCACCCTGCGGACGAAGTCGGTGATGAGCCAGCCGAAACTGCCTGGCTGATGAACGGACGCTGTCACTCGTGCTCCTCGTCGTGGCTGCCATCGGAAAGCGGGGAAGCCCCGCCAGAGTATGCCTCGATCAACGCATGGCGCCCGCGACGTACTCCACGCTGGAAGCTTGACATGCGGCCCCTGACCGCGTCAGCAGAACGTGGCGGAAGCGGTGGTTGCTGGGCTTGTGCCGGGTTGGGCCGGGCGGCGGCCGAACCGGGTACCAGGTGTGCCTTGGGCACCCGCTTGGGCAGGCCGGCGCCGGTGACCTCGGAGACCGGAGAGGACAGCAGTGCCTCGGCGAGTTGCCAGCCTTCGTCGGCCGGCGTTTCCCAGGCCCCGTCGGGGGCGTCGGCGGTCGGTTCAGCTGGCGAGGTCGGCTGCGGCTGCATGATGTGGGGGGCCGGGGTGCCGTCCGCGGCCTGCGAGCGGGGGACGATGCCGAAACCGGCGGCGGCGCCCGCCTTGCCGGGTACTCGGGTGGGCAGTCCGTTGATACTGACCGGCTTCGGCTGCTCCTCGACCGGAGGTTCCGCCGGCTCCGGTTCCGGGGGAGTCGGCGCGGGAGCGACCGGGGCCGCGGCCGCGGCCGCGGCCGGGGCGGGGGTGGCGGCCGGGGTGGGCGAGCCACCGACGGTGATGTCCGGCTGGGCCACCTCGTCGGGCCGGAACCACTGGGAGAGGACCGCTTCGTAGATCGGCAGGCGCTCGGTCGGCGCGTCCACTTCCAACGCCGCCCCGGTGGACGGCCGGTCGGTCGTGGTGCGGCCGACGCCGGCCCTGGCCGCCGCGCTGGGTGTCGCGGTGCCGTTGAGCCGGTTGCGGACCGGGAAGTCGGAGTCGAAATCGGAGTCGGTCTTCGACGCTGTCTTCGACTCGGCGGTCGTGTCGGCGGTCGCTTCGCCGATCGAGGGCAGCTCACCGGCGGCGGTGTGCGCCTCCCACAGCGAGGAGATCCGCGGTGTCTGGGCCGGCCGGTCCGAAGAAGACCGGTCCGAAGAGGACGAGGACGGCACGGGGGTCCGCGAATCGGAGGTCTGCGAATCGGATTCCGACTGGACCGGGTTCGACGGGACCGGGTTTGACGAGACCGGGTTCGGCTGCGGCGCGGGCGAGAGGTTCACGACGGTCTCATCCGCCGGGACAACCGAACGGATCGCCGAGTCCTCCAGCTCGTCCAGGGTGAACTCGTTGGACCAGAACGAGGTGGCCGGGTCGAGCGGGTTGTCCTGGTCCTGCCTGGCCCGGTCCTGAACGGAGAAGTCCGATTCGGACCGTGCCGAGACGTCGGCCTGGGCATCGCCCCGGCGGGCGATGCCGAACGCGCCGGCGATACCGGCCGCGGCGACCGCACCGGCCGGCGCGGCGCCCTCGGCGCGGGTGGCCCGGACCGGCGGCGGCGGCCGGTCGCCACCTCGCTCGCCGGGCTGGTAGATGAGGTCCTCGCCGATGACCACGAGGGCGACGGTGCCGCCGTCGATGTCCTCGTTGGCGCGCAGCTTGACCCGGATGTTGTGCCGCTTGGCCAGCCGGGCGACCACGTACAGGCCCATCCGGCGGGTCACGCCGACGTCCATCTCCGGCGGGTTGGCCAGTCGCTCGTTGGCGTACCGGACGTCGTCGTCGGTCATGCCGACGCCGCGGTCGGTGATCTGGATGGCGATCTCGCGGGCGCGGGTCCTGGCGATCCGGACGCTGACCTTCGTGTTCGGTTCGGAGAACACGGTCGCGTTGTCCAGCAGTTCCGCGATGAGGTGGATGAGGTCGTTGACGACCCGGCCGAGGATCTTCGCGTTCGGCGGCGACCCGACCTCGACCCGCGCGTACTGCTCGACCTCGGACACGGCCGCGCCGACCAGGTCGCCGATCGGGACCGGCTGGCTCATCCGCTTGGCCAGGCCACTGCCGGAGAGCACCAGCAGGCTTTCGCTGTTGCGCCGCATCCGGGTGGCGAGGTGGTCGAGTTCGAAAAGGTTGGACAGCTGGTCAGGGTCCTGCTCGTCGCGCTCCAGCGTGTCGATCAGGGACAGCTGCCGTTCGACCAGGACCTGGCTGCGGCGGGCCAGGTTGACGAAGATCGCGTTGACGTTGTCGCGCAGCACCGCCTGCTCGGTGGCCAGCCGGACGGCCTGGCCGTAGACCACGTCGAAGGACCGCGCGAGCTGGCCGACTTCTTCCTGGGTGAACGGCGGGACCGGCTCGATGGCCTCCTTGGACGCCTCGATCGGGTCCTCGGAGGCCAGAATCCGGTTGACCGCGGCCGGGAGCCGGACTCGGGCGACCTCAAGCGCGCCGGTGCGCAGCACCCGCAGCGGGGCGATCATCGCGGCGGCGATGAACAGCATGATCGCCAACGCGATGAGCAGCACCACCACGACCAGGATGATGTTGGTCACCATGTCGCTCTGCGTGGCTGACCTGGCGCTTTGCAGGGTGCTCTGCAACTGGCTCTGGAGCGAGAGTTCGACCTGCCGGTACAGCGCGACGGTGTTGGTCGCGGCCGGCTGCACCTGGTCGGTGCCGACGGTGAACCGGGCGTTGGCGGCGCTCTGGGCGAGCACGGTCTGGGTGTACTGCGCCCGGTTGTCCACGTCCGGACCACTGACCACGTCCTGGACCTGCTGGCTCTGCTGCGGGGTCGCGACGTTGTCGAAGGCGGCGATGTCGGACTGGTAGGCGGACTGGACGTCGAGCAGGTCGTTGGACAGCGTCGGCGAGGAGTTGCCGGGAGCCACCGCGATCAGCATGATCGCGTCCTGCTGGGCGATGTCCTCCTTGGCGCCGGCGAACAGGCTGACCGCCTGGGCGATCGGGCCCAGCGTCGAGGAGTCGGCGGCCACCGCGCGGGTGACCTGGAGGAACGCGGCGATCAGCCCGTTGTACTGCACCAGGGCGGCGGTGGCCGGGTACTGGGTGGACTGGGTGCTGGAGCGCAGCACGCCGAGGCCGGCGAGGCTTTCGGCGGTGCTGCCGGCGGCGGCCCGCACGGACGGATTCAGGTTGCCGTCCTGGGCGAGCATCGACTGGAAGGCGGCCACCTGGGCGTCGGTGGCCGGGAAGGACTGGCTGTACTCCGGGCCGCCGTCGGACTTGCCGCTGGCGGCGAACACCATCGCCAGGTCGCGTTCTTTCTGGAAGGCGTCGATCACCTGGGTGGCCTGCGCGCTGAGATCCGCCTCGCTGCGCAGCACGTCGAACTGGTTGACGTCGGAGACATCGGACCGGATCGCCAGACCGGCGAACAGCAACGTGGCCAGCACCGGCACCAACAGCACCGCGATGAGCTTCTGCCGAAGCCGCCAACTGCTCAGTCGCCAGCGGCTGGTGACGACACCGATCGTGCCGGTCGCGCCCGAGGGGGTTGACTGCGCCGTCCGGCTCCCGCCCAGGCCGAGAGAGTTGATCTCAACCTCGGCTCCTGCCGAGTCCTGCCGAGACGACGCCCGGTCTCTGTTGGCCACCATGAATCACTTTCCGCTGGTCAGACCATGATCGGACAGCGCATTGACAAAACTTTCGGACATTTGGGACGATTGTTCAGCGTCGGGACGGATAATCACAACCCCGATCTCGGCACGATTGAACGAAAAGCGCGACTTATATCGCATGGATGACGCACTCGAATCGGCGTTGGTGATCTTCAACACGATCCCGGTGCACGGGCCGAGACTGATCAACGACATCGGCCCGCCGGTCGGCGAAGCAGCTCCGCGTCCCGCGGTAGCCGCGCACCGGTACATCACCCACCTCGCCCTTCCGCACATGACATCGATGCAGCTCAGCACCCCACCGCGAGATACGCGGCGCGTCCAGCAGCCCCTGCTGGTGCAAACAAGCTAACGGAGGTGTCCTACTATGTCACCCCGTCAGGCTCATACCGAAAATAGGCTACTCAGAGTAGACAAAAAAGCCCCTATGATCCCACCTTATTAGACCATAGGAATTACAGCGCTCACCTCATCAGCGCTAAGTTCCGGCTTGACGAGCCGGTAATCCGATCCCAACAGAAGGATCAGAGCATGAACGAACTCCACAGAGCGCGGCCGGGCAAGATCCGAGGTCATCGGCTCGGTGCCACCGCCGTCGCCGTCGCCGCCGTGACGCTGCTGAGCGGATGCAGTCTTCTCAACGGATCGAGCAACTCAGGCACTCCGGCCGCAGGTAACTCCACTGTGGAGACGCCGTCGGTGACCATCGGCATCCTGACGTCTCCGGACGTCGCGCCGGTCAAACTGGCGCAGTTGGAGGGCATCTTCAAGGCCCAGGGCCTCAACCCGGTCGTCAAGCTGTTCGCCTCCGGCCCCTCGATGTTCCCGGATCTGGCCAACGGCTCGCTGGACATCGTCGAGACGAACTACGTCAACTACTTCCAGGCCGTCGCGGCCAAGACGCTGGACGCCAAGGTGATCGCGGACGGCTACTCCGGCACGCCGACCTCCTTCGTGTTGCTGACGCCGCCGAACTCCCCCATCAAGACCCCCGCCGACCTGGCCGGCAAGACCATCGCCACGCAGGCTCCCGGCAACATCGTCGAGCTGTTGCTGCGCTCGCTGCTCGCGTCCAACAACGTGGACCCGAACTCACCGAAGTACGTCCCGATCCACTTCCCGGACATGCCCAACGCGCTCAGGACCGGGCAGGTGGACGCGGCCGTCGACTTCGAGCCCTTCATCACCGAGTCGGAGCGGGACTTCGGCGCCAAGGAGCCGTTCCCGTTGATCACCAATGCCACCAACGGGATGCCGCTGTCCGGCTACATCGCCACGAGCAAGTTCATCGACGCGAACCCGAAGACGATCGCCGCCCTCCAGCGCGCGGTGGTGGAGGCGAACGGCCGGGCCGCCAGTCGGAGCGAACTGGCCAAGGTGCTGCCGGCGCTGACCGGGGTACCCGTCTCGCTGGTGCCGATGCTCAACATCGGCTCCTACCCGACCTCGCTGGACCCGACCCGGCTACAGCGGGTGATCACCCTGATGAAGACCTACGGTGGACTGACCACCGACCTCAACGCCAGCGACCTGATCGTGCCGCTACCGCCGGCGAACAGCTGACCGGCGATGCGACCGGTTCTCCGCAAGGTCACCGGGGCCGCTGCCTTCCTCATCCTGTGGGAGGCCGCCAGCCGCAGTGGCCTTGTCGACGCCCAGATCGTGCCGCCGCCCTCGGTGGTGGCGGTGGGTCTGGTGCGGAGTTTCGGTGATCCGACCTTTCTCCCCGGCGTGATCTCCACCGTGCTGTCCTGGCTGATCGCCGTGGCGCTGGCCACGGCGATCGGCGTCACGCTCGGCCTGCTGCTGGGCAGCCTGCCGAGGTTGCGCACGGCCAGCGGGATGATCGTGGAATTCCTCCGGCCGTTGCCGGGGGTGGCACTGATTCCGCTGGTCATCGCGCTGATCGGTTCCGACGCGCAGACCAAGATCGTGTTGGCCACGTTCGTCGCCGTGTGGCCGATCCTGCTCAACACCATCTACGCCCTCGGCGAGTTGGACCCGCAGCTGATCGACGTGACCAGGGCCTACCGGGTGCCCCGGCGGCGGGTCGCGCTGTGGGTGAAGCTGCCGGCCACCCTGCCGTTCATCCTGACCGGGGTGCGCCTGTCCACCTCGATCGCCCTGATCTCCCTGGTCAGCACCGAATTTCTGACCGGCGGCACGATCGGTCTCGGCCAGTACATCTACCTCGAAGGCAGCAGTGCCGGCCGGATGGACCTGGTACTGGCCGGCACCGTCTTCGCCGGCCTGCTCGGGCTGCTGGCCAATCTCGGACTCAGCGGCCTCCAGCGCACGCTCTCGCCGTGGGCGCCGAAGGGAAGCAGCGCGTGAGCACCGTCGAGTCGCCGATCTCGACCAATCCGGCAGATCCGGCAGATCCGGCCGATTCCTCCCGGCAGCGGGCGTCCAGGACGCTGTTCTGGTTCGTCGAGCGGTGGTCGCTGTTCATCGGCTGCGTGTTGCTGTGGCAGTTGGCCACCTCGGCGGCGGACAACCCGTACTTCCCCACCCCGCTGACCATCGCGCGGCGGGCCGGGCACCTGTGGCTGACCGGTCCGGCCGGCCACCTGTGGCTGACCGACCAGGTGTTCGACGACATCCTGCCCAGCCTGGGTCGACTGGTGCTCGGCTGGGGAATCGCCTCGCTGGTCGGCATCGCGATCGGCCTCGGCCTCGGCCGGTCGCCGGTGGCCGGCGACTACTTCGGGGGGCTGCTCGCCTTCGCCAGGGCGGTACCGCCGCCGACGCTGGTACCGGTCTTCCTGGTGCTGTTCCACATCGGCCCGGAAATGGAGATCGCCACCATCATCTTCGGCACGGTGTGGCCGGTGCTGCTCAACAGCATCGACGGCGCCCGCTCGGTGGAGGAGACCACGATGAACGCGGTGCGCGCCTTCCACACCCCGTGGCGGCGGCGGGTGTTCTCGGTCATCCTGCCGGCCGCCGGCCCGAAGATCTTCGCCGGGCTGCGGGTGAGCCTGTCCATCGCGTTCATCCTGATGATCATCTCCGAGTTGGTCGGCAGCACCAGCGGTATCGGCTACCAGCTGGTCTTCGCCCAGGGCGATTCCGACCTGCCCGGCATGTGGTCCTGGATCGTGTTGGTCAGCGCGCTCGGTTACCTGTGCAACAGTCTGCTGGTCGCCGTCGAACACCGGGTGCTGCGCTGGCACCGGGGCGCGACCCGACGGTCCGAAGGGTAGGAAGCCTTGCTCGCGGTCAACGGTCTGGGCCATCGGTACGGCACCGGCAAGAACGCACACGTGGCACTGGAGGAGGTCTCCTTCACCGTCGACTCCGGCGAGATCGTCTGCGTGGTCGGCCCGTCCGGCTGCGGCAAGTCCACCCTGTTGCGCGCGGTGTCCGGCCTGTTGCGACCGACCAAGGGCGCCAGCACGTTGTGGGACAAGGAAATCACCGCGGTGCCCGAGGAGCTGGCCGTGGTGTTCCAGGACTACAGCCGCTCCCTGCTGCCCTGGCTGCGGGTGGCCGGCAACGTGGAGTTCCCCCTGCGCAACCAGGACCTCAACCGCGTGGACCGTAAGGAGCGCGCCGCCGAGGCGCTGGCCTGGGTGGGTCTGGACGGGGCCGGCGAGAAGTACCCGTGGCAGCTCTCCGGCGGTATGCAGCAGCGGGTGGCCATCGCCAGGGCGCTGGCCTACCGGCCGACGCTGATGGTGATGGACGAGCCGTTCGCCTCGGTCGACGCGCAGACCAGGGAGGACCTGGAGGACCTCCTCCGGCGGGTGCGCACCGAGCACGGGATGACCGTGCTGTTGGTCACCCACGACATCGACGAGAGCGTGTACCTCTCCGACCGGGTGGTGGTGCTCTCCTCGGCGCCGACCACCGTGCTCACCACGATCAAGGTCGATCTGCCGGTCGAGCGCAACCAGATCGCCACCCGCGAGTCCGAACGCTTCGTGCACCTGCGCGGCGAGGTCGCCCGGCTGCTCAGGCGCTCCTCGGACTGACCCCGTTCCCGACCCCGCTCCCGGACGACCCCGCTCCCGTCCCTCCGGTGAACGTCCGCTCCCCGGAGGGACGGGAGCGGATGGCGCGGTCAGTACATCGCGCGCAGCTTGCTGCCGACCCGGATGTGCACCACGGTGGGCCGGTCGCTGGCCAGCGCGGCCTTGATCGCGGGCGCGAGCTGCTCCGGGGTCTCCACGTACTCCGCGTCACAGCCGAGGCTGATCGCCAGCGCACGGAAGTCGATCCCGCCCAACTCGGTGCCGGGCGCCTTCGAGATGCCGAAGTCGTTCGCGTGGGCGCGCAGCGCGCCGTACTGGCCGTTGTCCAGCACCAGGAAGGTCACCGGGGTGTGTTCCCGCGCCGCCGACCACAGGCCCTGGATGCTGTACATGCTGGAGCCGTCGCCCACCAGGGCCACCACCGGCCGGTCGGGCTGGGCCAGGGACACC
>CAJCJE010000201.1 GCA_903970565.1 Candidatus Melainabacteria bacterium
GGACGGCGGCGATCGTGTCGGCCAGCGGCGTGCTGGCGCGGCCGATGAGCCGGTGCAGGTCGCCGGATTCGACGAGCAGTTCGCCGTCGGTGATACCCCGGTCGGCGTCGGCGATCGCGACCACGTAGTCGGCCGGGATGCCGATACCGGCCAGGAATTCCTGGTGCGCCTCGGTCGAGAGCTGCTGGTAGTGCACTGGTTTGCCGGCTGCCTCGGTCAGTTCGGCGGCCAGGTCGGCGTAGCTCCACGCGGTGTCGCCGCCGAGTTCGTAGATCTTGTTCAGGTGACCACTGCCGGTGAGGACCGCGGCGGCGGCGTCGGCGTAGTCGGCGCGGGCCGCGCTGGAGAGCGTCGCGTTCGGCGCCGCGCTGCCGGTGAAGGAGCCGTGCTCGACGCCGGAGCGGATCGTGGTGGCGTAGTTCTCGGTGTACCAACCGTTGCGCAGGAAGGTGTAGGGCAGACCGGATGCCAGGATGGCCTCCTCGGTCGCCTTGTGGTCCGGGGCGAGGACCATCGCGGTGGTGTCCGCCTTCGGGATGCTCGTGTAGACCAGTTGACCGACCCCGACCTCCTTGGCGGCGGCGATCACGGTGGCGTGCTGCGCGATCCGCTTTCCGGAGTCGGTGCCCGAGATCAGCAGCACCTTGTCGGCGTCGGCGAGGGCCGCGCGCACGCTCGCCGGGTCGTCGTAGTCGGCGGCGCGGACGGTGACACCTCGGGCGGCCAGCGCGGTCGCCTTGTCCGGGGTGCGGACGGCGACCGCGATCTCGCTCGCCGGCACCTTCTTCAGCAGGCTCTCCACGACCAGTTGGCCGAGCGATCCGGTGGCAGCTGTGACGACGATCATCCGACGCACTCCTCATTCGCAGGTCTGTACTGATCAGAAGTTAGCACTAACTTTTAGAAATTACCAACGGGGGAGTGGTGTGATCACGGACCCGCTCGGCTCGGCACGGCCTGGTCGGTCACCTTCGGTCCGTTCCTGCTCGCAACGCCGTCATGGCCCGTCGATCCGGCGCTGCCGGGTCTCGGCGGTTTTCGTGCCCTCCGCCTGCCGCGCGAATCCCCGGTCGTTTCGGAATCGAGCGCGGCGACGATCTCGTCCGGTGCTTCGAACCGGTTGCCGTCTTGCCGCCGAGAATAATCGTGATGCGAAAAATCAGCGGGTGCGGACCTGACCTGCTGTCTCCGATGCTGACAACTGGTACGAAGTCGAAGATTACGCCCACGATCGGGTTCTTCGGGAATATTCGCCTCGTCCCACCTCGTTGTCCGGACGGTACGGTAACGAGAGAATGCACGGTTGCGAGATAGTGTAGGACGCTCACCTCCGCTGGAGGGTGCCTCACCCAGGGAAGGATCTCCGTGCGAGAAGAACTGTGGGTTCGCGCGGATGCCCTCGCCGAGGCCTTCGTCGGGCTGGCGGATACCCTTGTCGACGATTACAACATCATCGACCTGTTGAACCGACTCACCGATTTCTGTGTTCGATCCTTGCCGATTTCCGCAGCCGGTATTCTGTTTTCCGATCAGCAGGACAGCCTACAGGTGCTGTCCGCCTCGAACGAACAAACTCGGCGTGTACTCCAGTTTCAGATGGATCTCGCCGAGGGGCCCGGCATCGAGTGCTTCCGTACCAGCCGGGCGGTGGCCCTCGGCGGACTCGACACGCACGGCAGTCGCTGGTCGGAGCTTGCCGCGCATCCCGGCTGGGGCGGTTTCCGGGTGGCGCACGCGGTGCCGCTGCGGATGCGCGCGCAGACCATCGGCGTACTCAACCTCTTCCGCGTCGAGCCCGCCCTGCTCCCGGCCGAGGACATCCGGGTCAGCCAGGCCCTCGCCGACATGGCGACCATCGGCATCCTGCACGAACGCGCGCTGTCCGAGCGGGTCGCGGTCGTCGATCAGTTGCAGTTCGCGCTGAACAGCAGGGTGATCATCGAGCAGGCCAAGGGGGTGCTCGCCGAGCGCTACGGGATCGAGGTGGGCGAGGCGTTCACCTTGCTGCGACGGTACGCGCGCAACAACAATCTGCGCCTTTCCGAGGTGGCCGGGGCCGTCGTCGACGGCCACCTGGTGATCTATTAGCGCCGGCCACCTCCGCCGGCCCGAAACGTGACGTGACCACGCTCGGCCGAGGCGGATCGCTGACAGGATCGGAATTCCCCGACGGCATGTCGAGGACGGTGGTTTCCGGCCAACAGAAACACCCGGACGGCGCATTGATCACCGATGCACGGACGCGCCGGAACCCGATATCGTCCGTGGTTCCGGCGGAAGCGCCCGACCACCCTCGGCTGCGGTCGACCACGGTCGGCGGAGAGGATCACTGTGGCTACCTGGGAAGACCTGGTCAGGTTCATCCGGACCGAATATCGCGTGACCAGGGTCGAGCCGGACGAGATCCGGGTGGTGGTCGAGTTCGAGGACGAGCGCGCGCAGATGGTCATCGTGGCCCGCGAGGTACTCGACCACCGGGACGAATGGGTGCAGATCGCCTCGCCCTGCGGCAAGGCGGCCGAGGTCGACCTCGGCCAGCTGCTCGCCGAACTCGGCGACACCACCGTGGTCGGCGGCGCGGTGATCATGGGTGACTACGTGGTCATTCGGCACTCGCTGCCGTTGGAGAACCTGGACATCAACGAGTTCGTCGATCCACTCGCCATGAGCGCCGGCACCGCCGACCTGATCGAGGAACGCTACGTGGGCGGCGGCGACAACTACTGACCAACTCGCTCACCGAGAGCGTGGCGGCTCGCCGGCCGGCCGGTCGAGTTCGGCGGTAGGCCGTGCGTCGAATCCCTTGCGCA
>CAJCJE010000202.1 GCA_903970565.1 Candidatus Melainabacteria bacterium
ACGCCCTGTCGGTCGGCAACGCGCACGTGGTACAGGACAACGCGAGCGACCTGAGCGCTTCCGCGCTGACGGTGAAGACCGATGTCACCAACGGCACCGCCAGCAGCCGGTCCGGCACCGTGTTCGCCACGGTGACCCCGCCCAACGGCGGCTCGCCGATCACCCTGTCGCGGAAGGTCACCGTCGCCGCGAACAGCACCACAACGGTGAGCTTCACGCCCAGCGCGTTCGCTGCGCTGAAACTGGTGAAACCGCAGGTGTGGTGGCCCTATCAGATGGGCGCGCAGCCGCTGTACGCGCTGGACACCACGGTGAGCGAGGGCAGTGCGACCAGCAACTCCACCCACGAGACCTTCGGCATCCGCACCGTCACCTCCAGCCTCATCGGAAAATCCGACGAGGCACCGGACGGGGTGCGCCAGTTCCAGATCAACGGCAGGGCGATCGTGGTCCGCGGTGGCGGGTTCGAACCCGATCTGCTGCTGCGCTACTCCTCGGCCGACACCGCCAAGCAGATCGCCATCCTGAAGAACCTCGGCCTGAACACCATTCGGCTGGAGGGCCACTTCGAGCCCGACGACTTCTACGAGCAGATGGACGCGGCCGGCATCATGGTCGACTCCGGCTACTCCTGCTGCAACGCCTGGGAGAACGCCAGCCCGGACGCGGCGACCCTGGCGCTGATGACCAACTCCGCCGTGGCCATCGGCCAGGCGCAGCGCAACCACCCGAGCGTGATCGCGATGGGCTGGAGCGACAACGCCCCCGGCAAGGCGCAGGAGGCCGCCGCGATCAAGGCATGGCAGGACAACGACTTCGACGTGCCGGTGCTCGCCTCGGCCGAGTACAACAGCGCCCCGGAATCCGGACCCTCCGGTCAGAAGGAAGGCCCGTACGACTACGTGCCGCCGATCTACTGGTACGACACCACGCACTACGACAGCGGCGACGACACCCGCACCAACGTCGGCGGTTCCTGGGGCCTGGACAGCGAGGAGAGCGCCGGGGACACCGTGCCGACGCTGGACTCGATCAACCGGTTCATGTCCGCCACCGAGCAGGCGCAGCTGTGGCAGAACCCGAGCTACAACCAGTACCACGCCAACTACGAGGACGGGCACGGCAACTACAACTTCGGCACCCTGTACGAGTTCGACCAGGCCCTGACCCACCGCTACGGGGCCTGGACCGGCCTGGACGGTTACGTCGAGGAAGCCCAGATCCAGGAGTACGAGAGCGCGCGGGCCCAGTTCGAGGCGTTCATGGATCACTCCACCAACACCCCGACCCCGGCCACCGGCACCATCTACTGGATGGCGAACAAGGGCTGGCCGACGCTGTTGTGGGATCTGTACAACAACGACGGTGACCAGGCCGGTACCTTCTTCGGTGCCAAGCAGGCCAACCAGTCGCTGCACGCGCTGCTGGCCCAGGACACCAACAAGGTCACCCTGGACAACGTCAGCGGCAGTTCGCAGTCCGGCCTGTCGATCGAGTCGAAGGTGTACAACACCGCCGGCACGGTGCTCGACAACCAGACCGTCAGCGGGATCACCCTGAGCAGCCAACAGGTCCGCACCGGGGTGATCACGCCGAAGGAGCCGACCTCGACCACCGGCAACGTCTACTTCGTCGAACTGCTGCTCAAGCAGAATGGCAAGCTGGTGGACCGCAACGTCTACTGGCAGTCGACCAAGAAGGACGTGATCAACTGGTCGAAGACCCTCGGCCAGCCCAACGGCACCGAGAGTTCCTACGCGGACCTGACCGCGCTGCGCTCGCTGGCTCCGGCGACCGTCACGGCAACCGCGACCGCCTCGGCCAGGACCGGGCCCGAGGGCGCGAACACCTCGGCGAAGGTCACCGTCACCAACACCTCCACCAAGCCGACCGTCGGTTTCTTCCTGCGTGCCGACGTGCGCCGGGGCAACGCGGACGGCAGCGAGTCCGCCGGGGACAACCAGGTCGCCTCCGCGCTGTGGAGCGACAACGACATCACCCTGTGGCCGGGTGAGTCGCAGACGCTGACGGTGACCTACAACTCCGCCGACCTCGCCGGCGCGACCCCGCTGATCAGCATTTTCGGTTCCAACGTCGGCGCGTTCGACGTCATCGTCGGCGGCAGCGCCGGTGCCGGTCATCCCGGCACGGTCACCCCGACCTCGCCGCTGTCCGGTGGCAGCACGATCCCCGACGCGCTGCCACCGGCCCGACGCCGATAGCCGACCTCGGTCAGGATCAACGCAACGGCCCGACTCCCACCCTGCTTCCGGTCATCGATTCCGGCAGTAACACGGGAGTCGGGCCGAGTGCGACGAGCCGGCTGTTGCTGCGGTGGAGGTCGTCGAGGGCGCCGACCCTGGTGCCCTTGCGGTAACCGCCGAAGATGATCCCGAGCAGCACCACCACCAGCACACCGATGAGCAGCCAGAACCAGATCGACCTGCGCATCGCGCCTCCCACCTTCCGACACACCGATACCCACCGGCTCCCGCTACCAAACCAGGATCAGCGTCACCGAACCGGTGCCACCGTAACCAAACCGGTGCCACCGGACTCGGTACCGTGGGATGCCTGAAAACCCGAGACCGGGAGCGTGGCGGACATGGGCAAGTGGTGGGCTCGGCTGATCGGCACCGCGGTCGTGGTGCTGCTGTTGATCGGGGTGGCGCTGGTCGGCTCGGCGATCCACCTGTTTCCGCAGTTGCGCAACCCGTTCGCGGAGAGCACCCAGGAAACCTCCGGACCGGTGTTACTCCAGTCGGTGCAACAACTTTCCCGCTACGAGGCGGCCAGCGGCACCTTCCAGGTGGTGGTGGACATTTCCACCAACAGTTCGATTCTGCCCAGTTTCCTGGAGGGCAGCGACACCATGTTCATCGGTGTCGGCAACGACAACGCCTACGTCGACTTCGCCCACCTCAAGGGCAATGACGTGCAGATTTCCAGCGACCGACGGTCGGCGACCCTCACCGTCGGCCCGGCCCAGCTCGAACCGGCGACCCTTGACGTCCAACAGTCCTATGTCTATGCCCAGCAACAGGGTCTGTTCACCAGGGTCAACCAGTTCGTCAGCGGCAATCCCAACTCGCAGCAGTCCCTCTACGAGCTGGCCCAGAAGCAGATTCAGGCCGCGGCCGGCAAGAGCGAACTGATCACCGACGCCGAGCGCAACACCAGGACGATGCTGGTCAGCCTGTTGCAGTCACTCGGTTTCCAGAACATCACGGTGAACTTCACCGCCAGCGCGAAGTGATCGACCCGGTAGGGCACGGCGCGATCCCCAGCGGGCCCTAACGGGTGGGCCGGGCGGCGCGTCCGGCGAGTTCGCGGCACGCTGCGTAGACTGTCGATCCATCCGCTTGATCCACTCGCGTTGTTCGGCCACGCAGTCCGGAGCAGTACGGAGACCTCCGCATGACCAGCAAGGACGCCGCCAGGAAGCACAGCGGCACCGGAGAGCTCAACAGCGGCATCCTGCCGGGCAACGTGCACGCCGACGACTGGTTCATGCTCGCCCTGGCGGTCAT
>CAJCJE010000203.1 GCA_903970565.1 Candidatus Melainabacteria bacterium
TGGAGCTGGTCGGAATGCGGGCCGTCGGCGACCTGTGGTCCAGCGGCTGGCTGCCCTACGACCTGGTGCGGATCGTCGGCAAGCAGCTGGGCGCGTTGGCGGCGACGCTGGTCACCGACATGATCGCCGCGCAGGTCGAGCAGTACGCGCGGGCCACCCTGCACGAGCGGTGGACCGAGCAGCTCGGCCAGATCGAGGCGACGATCTGGTGGCAGCGCGACCAGCCGCACCTGGGTCAGTGGCAGGCGCGACACCGGCAGGACCGGATCGCCGCGCTGGCGCTGGCGATCAGCATCCTGGCGATGCGGATGAACCTGCCCCGGCTGCCGGTGATCGCGCCGTTGCCGGGCACCGCGACCGGCACCCCGACCGGCGGCCACCACCACGTGGACCCGAAGATCCTGACCAGGGTCCGGGGCCTGCTGGCCAAGGCCGAGTCGACCCAGTTCCCGGAGGAGGCCGAGGCGTTCTCGGCCAAGGCGCAGGAGCTGATGAACCGGCACGCCTTCGAGCGGGCGCTGCTGGATGCCGACGAGCACGCACCGCAGTCGGCGGTCTCCCGCCGGGTCTGGCTGGACGCGCCCTACGTCGGGGCGAAGGCGCAGCTGGTGCACGTGGTCGCGGACGCCAACCGGTGCCGGGCGGTGGTCTACGAGAAACTCGGCTTCGTCGCGCTGCTCGGGGACGAGCTGGACCTGGAGATCACCGAGCTGCTGACCACCTCGCTGCTGTTGCAGGCCACCAGGGCGCTGGTGGCCACCGACCGCGAGACCGGCCGGACCGGACAGGTGCGCAGCTACCGGCAGTCCTTCCTGCTGGCGTACGCGACCAGGATCGGCCAGCGGCTGAGCGCGGCGACCGAGGCGGCCACCGCGTCGGCCACCGTGGACGCGCGGCTGCTGCCGGTGCTCGCGGACCGCTCCAAGGTGGTGGAGGAGTTGTTCGTGTCGATGTTCCCGGACACGGTGACCAAGTCCTACGCGGTGCGCAACGAGGCGGGTTGGGGCGCCGGCACGGCCGCCGCCGACCATGCCGACCTCGACCTGAACCGGACCGCGCTGCGCTGAGCCGCGCGGCGAGGAAAGGCGCGGTGAGCGGTTCGTCCCGGTTGGTGGCGACACCCCGGTGGGGCAGGCAGTGTGGCGGGGCCACGGCCGGGTAACTTCGGCCGGTGATCCGGTATCTGACCGTCGGCGTGCTGGCCGTCGCCGCGCTCGCCTCCACCGTGCTGTTGGCCGTACTCACCTCCGCCTGGTGGTGGTTCCTGGCCGCGCCGCTGCTGATCCTCGCGGCAACCGGCTGCTACGACGTCATCCAGCAGCGGCATTCGATCCTGCGCAACTATCCGGTGCTCGGTCATGCCCGGTTCCTGTTGGAGGCGCTGCGGCCGGAGTTGCAGCAGTACTTCATCGAGCGCAACTTCGACGGCCGGCCCTATGACCGGGACGTGCGCAGCATCGTCTACGAACGGGCGAAAGGCACCGCGGCCGAGGAGGCCTTCGGCACCGAACTCGACGTGTACGCCGTCGGCGCGGAGAACCTGGTGCACTCGATGGCGCCGGTACCGGAGCCGGACCGGGCGCCCAGGGTGCGCATCGGCGGACCGGACTGCACGAAGCCCTATGACATGGCGCTGCTCAACGTGTCCGCGATGAGCTTCGGCGCGCTGTCGTCCAACGCGATCCTGGCGCTGAACAAGGGCGCGGCGCTGGGTGGGTTCGCGCACGACACCGGCGAGGGCGGCCTGTCGGAGTACCACCTGCGCAACGGCGGCGACCTGATCTGGGAGATCGGCACCGGCTATTTCGGCTGCCGCACCCCCGGTGGCGGTTTCGACGCGGACACCTTCGCCGACAAGGCCGCGCGCGACAACGTGAAGTGCCTGTCCATCAAGCTGTCCCAGGGCGCGAAGCCGGGGATCGGCGGCGTGCTGCCGGGACCGAAGGTGAACGCGGAGATCGCCCGGGTGCGCGAGGTGCCGGTCGGCCAGACGGTGACCTCCCCGCCGTATCACCGAGCCTTCAGCTCACCGCGCGAGCTGGTCACCTTCATCGGCAGGCTGCGCCAACTGGCCAAGGGCAAGCCGATCGGCTTCAAGCTGTGCGTCGGCTCCCGGCAGCAGTTCCTCGCGGTGTGCAAGGCGATGCTCGCCGAGGGCGTCACCCCGGACTTCATCGTGGTGGACGGGTCGGAGGGCGGCACCGGCGCGGCGCCGCTGGAGTTCGCCGACCAGGTCGGGATGCCGCTGACCGAGGGCCTGATCACCGTGCACAACGCGCTGGTCGGCACCGGCCTTCGGGACCGGATCAAGCTGGGCGCGAGCGGCAAGGTGGCCACCGGCGCGGACATCGTCAAGCGGCTGATCCAGGGCGCGGACTACACCAACGCGGCGCGGGCGATGATGTTCGCGGTCGGCTGCATCCAGGCGCAGCGCTGCCACACCAACACCTGCCCGGTCGGCGTCACCACCCAGGACCCGCTGCGCGCCCGCGCGCTGGACGTGGGGGACAAGTCGCTGCGAGTGCAGCGGTACCAGGCGGCCACCGTGGCCAGCTCGGTACGGCTGATGGCCTCGATGGGCCTGCGCGAGCCGGCGCGGCTGCGGCCGGACATGCTGCACCGCCGGGTCGATCCGACCACGGTGCGCTCCTACGCCGAACTCTACGAATGGCTCGGCGACGGCGAACTCGTCGCGGACTGCCCACAGACGTGGGCCGAGGACTGGTCCGCGGCCCACCCTGATTCCTTTGCCTGAGGAGACTTTTCGGAGCTTTTGCTACTAGCCGACGAGGGCCTGGTCCGGCGTGCGCAGCGGGTCGCCCTCCTCGGCGTGGTAGTCGGCGGCCAGCGTCGAGTCCGGAGTCTGCGGGGCCTTCACCGCGCGCAGGATCGCGGTGACCACGACCGCGACCACCAGGTTGGCCACCAGCGCCACGATGCCCACGTAGATCTGGGTGGTCGAGGTGCCGAAGGGATGCCAGCCGATGATCGACAACTTGCCCAGGGCCAGCGCGGAACCGCCGAAGTGACCCTTTCCGGTCGCGGCCGGAATCGTGTAGAGCAGGTAGACGCCCCAGCCCATCCCGACCACCCAGCCGGCGATCAGGGCCCAGGCGTGCAGCCACCGGGTGTAGAGCGCGATGGCCACCGAGGGCAGGGTTTGCAGGATCAGCACTCCGCCGATGAGTTGCAGGTCGATGGAGAACTGCGGATCGATGACGATCACGAACAGCACGGCGCCGAACTTGACCACCAGCGAGGCGAGTTTGGACATCCTGGCCTCCTGCGCCGGGGTGGCGCCGCGGTGCAGGTATGCCTTGTAGATGTTGCGGGTCCACAGGTTCGCCGCGGCGATGGACATGATCGCGGCCGGCACCAGCGCCCCGATCCCGATCGCGGCGAAGGCGACCCCGGCGAACCAGGACGGGAAGGTGTGCGCGAACAGCTCCGGCACTACGGTGTTGGTGTCCGGCTTTCCGGTGGCACCGTTGACGAGCGGCTTGACGCCGGCGCTGATCGCGACGTAGCCCAGCAGCGCGAGCAGGCCCAGAACGAAGGAGTACGCCGGCAGCGCGATCATGTTCTTCTTGATCACGTTGCGGCTCTTGGAGGCCAGCACGCCGGTCACCGAGTGCGGGTAGAGGAACAGCGCGAGCGCGGAGCCCAGCGCCAGCGTCGCGTACTGGAGTTGGTTGGTGCCGGTGAGCAGGATCGAACCGGCCGGTTTGCCGGTCGTCGGGCTCTTCTTGGCCAGCGTGGTCGCGGCCTGGTCGAAGATGTGGCTCCAGCCGCCGAAGTGCGCCGGCAGGTAGACGATCGCGACGATGATCACCAGGTAGATCAGGATGTCCTTGACGAACGCGATCAGCGCGGGCGCGCGCAGCCCGGAGGAGTAGGTGTAGACGGCGAGCACCACGAACGCGACGAACAGCGGCAGGTGCCCGAGCAGGCCGTGCCCGTTGAGGCCGATGGTGCGCAGCACCGATTCCAGCCCGGCCAGTTGCAACGCGATGTAGGGCATCGTGGCGACGATGCCGGTGATCGCGATCAGCAGGGCCAGCAGCGGCGAGTTGTACCGGCCCTTGACGAAGTCGGCCGGGGTGACGTAGCCGTTGGTGCGCGAGACCGACCACAACCGCAGTACGGGCAGGAAGACGATCGGGTAGAGCACCACGGTGTAGGGCAGCGCGTAGAAGCCCAGCGCGCCGGAGCCGAACACCAGCGCGGGCACCGCGACGAAGGTGTACGCGGTGTAGAGGTCGCCGCCGACCAGGAACCAGGTGACCCAGCCGCCGAAGCGGCGCCCACCCAGCGCCCACTCGTCGAGATGGTTGAGGCCGTCGCCGGCCTTCCATCTGGCCGCGACGAACCCGAGCACGGTCACCAGGCCGAACAGGATGAGGAAGACGACCAGCTCGGTCACTTGTCCGCCGGTCACGAGCGGGCCCCCTTCGCGGCGTCGGACCCGGCGCGACGGGCCGGCTTCCTGGTCATCGCGTAGACGATCCAGACGCAGGCGACGCCGACGATGACGAACGCGAACTGGTACCAGTAGAAGAACGGCAGCCCGGCCAACCTCGGCGTCGCCCTGTTGAACCAGGGCGTGACCAGCATCAGCAGGGGGAGCAGGAGCAGCAGGTTCCACGCGCTCCACCGCAGGCCGGAGCCTCGGTCAGCAGGTGGGTGCGGAGGTGGAGCGGACGACATCGGTGGCCCTCGCAAGCGGTCGGCGGCCGGCGTCAAGAGCCTGCTGGCGAATGCCGCTACCGGCTGCGCGAAGCCCAGGCTCTCTCGCCGCGTCGGGCGATGCTAAACCGCCGAAAGGCGCGAGTCATCCCATGAATGCCGCCCTGGGAGTATGCGTTGTCCGAATCGTGATCAGACTCGGCCTCGTTCTGGTACGGGACCAGCACTGCCATCACAACGGCGGCCACGGCCAGCACCAGCATGGCAAGACCCGCGGCGATCACGGCGTACCTCCTTGTTTCTGGATTTCGTTCGACCGTTCGGCGGTGTACGAACGCCTTTTTCCAGTAGACGTGTCGTCATCATGCTGGTTGCCACCGACAGTCGACAAACGCTTTTCGCCGAGTTGTCCACAATCTGTTGGTAGTGGGACTGGTGTGGTGGACAACGTGTGGACAAATCCGTGCCGTGTCCGCATCGTGGTCATTCGAGGACGCACCGTTGACGCTCACCGGGCCGCGCTGGTCCCGTCGATGCTCGGCTGGGCCGGCTTCGACTACGACTCGCTCAACGGACACATCTCGGGCGTGTGGACACCTTTCGGATACCCACGCCGGGTGCCGGGTTCCATCAGTCCCAAGTGGACCCGGCGGCGCGGCCGGTGCTCGCGCCCGCCTTCCGGGACTTCGGTCCGAACTCGCCGGCCACCGGTCCGGGCCGGCGGCGGTGATCGGCACGAACTGTGACCGGCTGGAGCTTTTCGTTGCCGCCCAACACTATTCGACCGCGCTGCCGGACTCCGACCGGTTTCCGAACCCGCGCTTCCACCCTGGGAACGGCCAGCGTGTCCCTGCTGCTGACGTAGCGCGGCGGCCTGTCCACAGCTGTGCACAACCCTGTCCACAGGCTGTGGGCAACTCGGGTTCGGGTCAGTCTGGTTTTCTGGTGGCCAGTTCGAACGGGGTGACCAGCTCGCGGCCGTAGGCATCGAGGTCCAGATCGGGGTTGGCGGCGAACCGGGCGACCATGCCGTCGATTGCGCCGCGGAGGCTCTGCGCCATCAGCAGCGGATCGAACTCCCGCAGTTCGCCGACTTCCTGGCCGACCGGCAGCGCATCGGCCACCCGGTCGACGGGTCCGGTGAACGAACTCGCCTCGACCGTCGCCTTGCCGGCCTCGTCCCTGGCGTTGGCGAGGATCTCCACGATAGCGGCGAGGTGGCGGGGGTATGCCTTGACGAAGGCCACGTTGCCCTCGACGTGGCCGCGCAGCCGCTCCAGCGCGGTCGTGCCGGCCAGAATCCTCGGCAGCATCTGCGCCTCGGCGAGGTCGAGGCCGTCGGTGAGGACCTGGCGCATCAGCTCGTCCTTGCCGGCGAAGTGGTAGGAGATCACGCCCTTGCTGATGCCGGCGCGCCTGGCAATCCGGGCCAGCGAGGCGTTGGCGTAGCCGAACTCGGCGATGGTCTCGATCGCGCTGTCCACGATCTGCGCCCGTCGAGCCGCCTCGATGAAGCTGCCGCTGCGCTGCACACTGGCCATACGGCCAAACCGTAGTCCGACCGGCCAGTAATCAACCGGTGGCGGCGGACGAGCAGGAGGGCCCCGACGCCGTTGGCGGGGCCCTCCCAGGCATTGCTGTTTCCGGCTGCTTCCGAGCTGTCTCCGGGGCCGTTTTCGGCTGTTTCCAGCTGTCCGAGCTGTTTGGGGCCGTTTCCGGCCGGATCATTTTCCGGTCAGGGCTTTCCGGTCGATCAGCCGAGGCGTTCGCGCAGCGCGGCCAGTTCGTCGCGCAGCAGGCTGGGTACCTTGTCGCCGATCTTGTCGAACCACTCCTCGATCAGCGGCAGTTCCGCGCGCCATTCGTCGGCGTCCACGCGCAGCGCGGCGTCGATGGTCGCGTCCTCCTCGTCGAGGCCGTCGGTGTCCAGGTCGGCGGCGGTCGGTACGAAACCGATCGGGGTCTCCTGGGCGGCGGCGGTGCCCTCGATGCGCTCGATCGCCCACTTCAGCACGCGCGAGTTCTCGCCGAATCCCGGCCACAGGAAGCTCTTGTCCTCGCCGCGCCGGAACCAGTTCACGTAGAAGATCTTGGGCAGCTTGCTGGCGTCGGCCGACTTGCCGAGGTCGATCCAGTGCTGGAGGTAGTCGCCGACGTGGTAGCCGATGAACGGCAGCATGGCCATCGGGTCGCGGCGCACGACGCCCACCTTGCCCTTGGCGGCGGCGGTGGTCTCGCTGGAGATGGTGGCGCCCAGGAAGGTGCCGTGCTGCCAGTCCCGCGACTCGGTGACCAGCGGGACCGTGCTGGCGCGGCGGCCACCGAAGAAGATCGCGGAGATCGGCACGCCCTGCGGGTCGTCCCACTCCGGAGCCAGGATCGGGCACTGCGACATCGGCGTGCAGTAGCGGGAGTTCGGGTGCGCGGCCTTCTCGTCCGAATCCGGCGTCCAGTCCTGCTTCTTCCACGAGGTCAGGTGGGCCGGGGGCTCGCCCATGCCCTCCCACCAGACGTCGCCGTCATCGGTCAGGGCGACGTTGGTGAAGACCGTGTTGCCCTTCTCGATGGTGTGCATCGCGTTCGGGTTGGTGTGGTAGTCGGTGCCGGGGGCGACACCGAAGAAGCCGAACTCCGGGTTGACCGCGTAGAGCCGGCCGTCGGCGCCGAAGCGCATCCAGGCGATGTCGTCGCCGAGGGTCTGCACCTCCCAGCCGGGGATGGTCGGCTGGAGCATGGCGAGGTTGGTCTTGCCACACGCCGACGGGAAGGCCGCCGCGATGTAGTGGACCTTCTTCTCCGGGGAGATCAGCTTGAGGATCAGCATGTGCTCGGCCAGCCAGCCCTCGTCACGGGCGATGGCCGAGGCGATCCGCAGCGAGTAGCACTTCTTGCCCAGCAGCGCGTTGCCGCCGTAGCCGGAGCCGTAGCTCCAGATTGCCCGATCCTGCGGGAAGTGCGTGATGTACTTGGTGGTGTTGCACGGCCACGGCACGTCTTCCTGGCCGGGCACCAGCGGGGCGCCGACGGAGTGCAGGCACTGCACGAAGTCCGCGTCGGTGCCGAAGCGCGCCAGCGCCGCCGTGCCGGCGCGAGTCATCACGTGCATCGACACGACAACGTATTCCGAATCGGTGATCTCCACGCCGAGCATGGGATTTTCCGCGCCGAGCGGGCCCATGCAGAAGGGGATCACATACATCGTGCGACCGCGCATACTGCCGCGGTACAGCTCGGTCATGATCCCTTTCATCTTGGCGGGGTCCATCCAGTTATTGGTTGGACCACTATCCGCGGAATCCGACGAACAAATGAAAGTGCGCTCCTCGACGCGAGCGACATCGTCCGGGTCCGAG
>CAJCJE010000204.1 GCA_903970565.1 Candidatus Melainabacteria bacterium
CGTCCACCCTCCAGCTGCGCACCGACCCCGCCGACCCGCAACGCTGGGAGTCGGTGCGCGCCCGCCTGCTGGCCGCGCGCGCCTCCCGGCCACAGCCCGCCTGCGACGACAAGGTGGTCACCGGCTGGAACGGCCTGGCGATCACCGCGCTCGCCGAGGCCGGCGTCGCGCTGGCGCGGCCGGCCTGGGTCGACGCCGCCGCCACCGCGGCCGAGTTCCTGCTGGCCAACCACCTCGTCGACGGCCGGCTGCGGCGCACCTCGCGGCAGGGCGTGGTGGGCGGTTCGTCCGGCGTGCTGGAGGACTACGGCGCGCTGGCCGACGGGCTGCTCGCGCTGCACCAGGCGACCGGCCAGGCCCGCTGGCTGGAGGCCGCGGTGGCACTGCTGGACACCGCGCTGGCCCACTTCGCCGACGAGGCCGCGCCCGGTGTCTTCCACGACACCGCCGACGACGCCGAGCAGCTCATCCGGCGCCCCACCGACCCGGCCGACAACGCCAGCCCGGCCGGTGCCTCCGCCTTGGCCGGCGCCCTGCTGACCGCCTCCGCGCTGGCCGGCGCCGACCACGCGGCCCGTTATCGAGAGGCCGCCGACCAGGCCGTCGCGCGGTCCGGGCTGCTGATCGAACGGGCGCCGAGGTTCGCCGGGCACTGGTGCTCGGTGGCCGAGGCGATGCTCGCCGGCCCGATCCAGGTCGCGCTGGTCGGTTCCGCCGGCGAGGACGTGTACGACCAGCTGGTGACGACCGCGCTGGCCGGCGTGCCCGGCGGTGCGGTGGTGCTGGCCGGGCAACCGGACGCGCCCGGCGTCCCGCTGCTCGCCGACCGGCCCCTGCTGGCCGGTGCCCCCGCCGCCTACGTCTGCCGGGGCTACGTCTGCGACCGGCCGGTCGGCTCGGCGGCCGAACTCACCGAAGCCCTCCGCCGAACCTGACCCGCTCGTCCCGTCGTCCACCGGGAGCGAACGCGCCCTCTCTGCGCGGATTACAGGCGTAGCGTCAGCAGTGACGTAATGAAGTAATGATGTAATCAAGCAGGAGGTGTCTGGTGCACGACAGGTTTGGCGCGTACGCCCGAATGAGGCACGGCTGGGGCGGTCCCGGTGGCGGCCGTAGCCGAGGCGGCCAACAACCCGAGCCACCGGCCGCCGACGACGTGGCGGCCTGGTTCGCCGGTCGGCTGCCCGACGACTGGTTCAACGCCGCCCCGGACATCACCGCCGACCGCGAGGAGATCGTGGTCATCGGTGAGCTGCCGCCCCTGACCGAGGAGTTCGCCGACGAGGCCGCGCTGGCCGCCGCGCAAGCCGGCCGGATCAGCCGGTTCCGCGAGCAGACCAGGGACGAGCGCATCGAGATCGCCCGCCAGGCCGAGCACCGCTACGGGCGCAAGGTGGCCTGGGGAGCCAAACTCGGAGAGACCGTGGAGCTGTTCACCACGCTCTCGGTTCCGGTGATGACCCGGCTGCGTCAGCCCGAGCGGCTGATCCTGGACACCCTCGTCGGAGCCGGCGTCGCCCGCTCCCGTTCCGAAGCCCTCGCCTGGGCGGTGCGTCTGGTCGGTGAACACGCCGACACGTGGCTGGGCGAGCTGCGCGAGGCCATGTCCAAGGTGGACGAACTACGCAAGGAAGGCCCGGACCTGAGCTGAACCGACCCGATTAGGTCGTCCCTCGGCGCCGCGCCACTATGTCACGCTTCCCATGCCTCGCCCGGTTCCCGACCCAGGGCGAGGCATGGCAAGCGGCTGATCATTCCCGCGCCCAGCCGCCGCACGGTCAGTGATACATGGCGAACCAGATCGCGATGTAGTGGCAGATCGCGGCGAGGACCGTCGCGGCATGGAAGAACTCGTGGTGGCCAAAGGTTTTCGGCCACGGGTTGGGCCAGCGGGTCGCGTAGAAGATCGCGCCGAGGGTGTAGAACAGCCCACCTGCCAGCAGCAGCACGACCGCGGCGACCCCGGCGTGGTGCAGCAGTTGGGGGAGGACGAACACGGCCACGTAACCCAGCGCGATGTAGATCGGCACGCCGAGCCAGCGCGGCGCGTGCGGCCACAGCAGTTTCAGGGCCACGCCGGCCAGCGCACCACCCCAGACCACGCCGAGCACCACGTAGCCGGTGCCCCGGTCCATCGACAGCAGGGCGAACGGGGTGTAGGTGCCGGCGATGAACACGAAGATCATCGAGTGGTCGAGGCGCTTCATCCACACCCTGGCCCGGACACTGGTCCAGGTGTGCCGGTGATAGAGCGCGCTGGTGCCGAACAGGCAGAGCACGGTGACGCCGTAGACCGAGGTGGCCAGGGCTGCCTTGCCGGACACCGTCGCCGCCGCCAGGGAGATCAGCGTGGCGCCGGTCGCGATCGAGACGAAGAACGACCAGAAGTGCAGCCACCCTCGCATTCGAGGTCGACCTGGGGGGACGGGTTCCCGTTCGATGATCGCGGCGGTCACCCGCTCAGGTTACGGGACCGTAGGTTTACCAACCGGGCCTGGAGTCGGACCTGTGGCCGAGCGCACGTGAAGACAGCCCATCCGGCGTACTGCCCCGGTCACCCGCGTCGAAATCCGGCTGCCGGTCGCGACCGGCTCGCACCGGTCCGGGATC
>CAJCJE010000205.1 GCA_903970565.1 Candidatus Melainabacteria bacterium
CGTCCGGCTCGGCCGGCGCGCGCATCCGGTCCAGCACCCTGGCCGTGGTGACCGGGTCCAGCAGCGACCGTCCCGCCGCCACCTCCCGCACGGCGGTCACCAGGTCCTGACCGCGCACCTGCTTGAGCAGATAGCCGGACACGCCGGCGTCGATCGCGTCCAGGATCACCCGCTCGTCGTCGAAGGCGGTCAGCACCAGACAGCGCGGCCCGCCCTCGCCGGCGCGCAGCGTGCGGCACAACGCGACACCGTCGCCGTCGGGCAGCCGGATGTCCACCACGGCCACGTCCGGTTTCAGCCGCGACGCGACGGTCACCGCCTCGGCGACCGTGCCGGCCTCGGCGACCACGTCGATATCGCGTTCCCCGTCGAGCAGATCGCGCACGCCTCTGCGGACGACCTCGTGATCGTCGACGAGCAGCACCCGGATCGCCACGATCACACCATACGGCTGGAAGCCCGGCGACTCAGCGGGAGATCTCCACGCAGCTTGTCGACGACATCGTCACCGAGGATGCCTCGACCGCTGCTCGCCATTCCCGTCCGCTTCTTTTCGTTCTCCTTGATCGAAGTTATCGTCTGGTTGCTGTCAGCTCGTACTCGAACAGGGCTTTGTTCGAGTTTCGCTTACGAATTGTTTCGACCTTGACATCGGTGTAGTCGAGTTCGCGGACCATGATTGCGTACCATTCGTGGGCCGGAACCTCGTGTTTGTAGAAGGTCGAGTTACCGATGATGTAGGAGACCTTTCCGCCTGGCTTCACCTGCGGCGTAATGGCCTGAAAGTGTAACCACATGTCGTGGTGGTACTTGTGTACGTAGGTGGCCAGCAGGGGACCATTTTTGCCACCGTCGCGGCGAATAAGGTCACACACCTTGCGCATCGACTCATCCACCGGTGTCTTTACCTCGGGCACCCAGGAGTTCAATTTGGAGGTGGCCGTGCCCCAGGTGCCTCCGATCGCCTTCCAGTCCAGGTCGCCCGCGTCTGATGCCTGATCGAGGTACCGCAGCCAGTACATATATGGTCGCAGTTCTCGAATATAGGACATTCGGTTCACGTACGGTGGAGAGGTCAGCACCAGATCAGCCGGGGCGAGGCCGGCCACGCCTTTCCTGGAATCGCCCTGGTGCAGGGTTGCGGACCCGAGTAGCTCGAACCGCGCCGACTCGACGATGGCCGTCATCTCTTTTTCGAAGTTGACGAATGCCATCTCCGCATCATTCATGTCGAACAGAGCGGGCTTTTCGTCGCTCTCCTTGAATGACATGGACTGATGATTGAATGCGGCATTGGAACAGGAGATGAGTGATCGACAAAGCGCGATCTCCAGGAGGTCGCGCACCGGACCTTCATAGTGGTCGATTCCGTTCCGGAGAGCCTTCAGCGAATGAAGGGCCCCCGGCGACCACCATTTCTCGATCCTGAACAGTTTTGGCAGCCACAAGTCGTTCTTCTTCTTGTGGCGGCGGGCGTTGGCCAGCACGTCCCGGGTTGCGTGGGCGACGGCCAGGAGCGTCTCGGATGAGTAGTGCGCCGTCTTGACCCTCCCCAGCCAGATGAGGAATGGGTTCACATCCACGCTTTGTCCGGTATGGCCGAGTTCTGCGGCGGCAAGAGGAGTCGTGCCGGTCCCGGAAAAGGGGTCGGTGACTGTCGAGCCTTCGGGTAGCTCGGCCAGCCGCTCGCGAACGAGGCGGACGCCGTATGCCGGGGTGAGCCGCAGCCAGCCATGACGGCCGACGCCCATGTTGGCGCGGAAGGTCATGTGCTCGTTACGGGCCGGCCCCGCCCGGCCAAGGGTTTTGATCGGCGTCACGTGGGCTCCAGAAGCTTGGCAAGGACGGTCTCGACTCCGGCACGCAGGGTGCCGGCGTTGCGCTCGAAGAATCCCGCCAGGTCGTAGCCTATGACGTTACTGAGGAAGTCATAGGTGCCGTGTAGCGGATTCCGCTCGCCCACCGTACGAGCAATACGGACCATTTCCCCCCAGGTAACGGGCGCGGACGCTGCGGTTTATCTGATTGGACATGATGGTCAACACCGGGAGGAAACCGTGGCCGAGAGCCTGCGCGGCGTTGGTGAGGTCACCGTTCACGCGCTTGCTGTCGGCCGACTTGTAGCCCTGTCGAACCTCGAACACCGCACCTTTCAACTCGATGCTGATGTTCAGGGCCGCTCTCTGCTGGTCGATCCAGTCGCCGACTCGGCCCCGTACCGAGGAGTCGGCCACGTCCGCGAGTTCTACCCGGCCGTCGAGCGAGAGGACCCGAGCCTTGGCGAGCGTCGAGGTGTCGTCATCGTCGAGTTCGGGCAGAACCTCATAGGACCACGCGACTTGATCGGCGCTGAGGTCCAACTCGTCCCGCGGTACCTGTCGGAACAGCCTTTCGCAGCCGATACCCAACTGTCGGTAGATCGAGGTCGTCCCACCGGCTGCCTTGTGCGCTGCGAACATCAGCGGGGAGTCGAAGCCCATCCAGTGATAGAGGGGTCGGCACCGTACAGCTCGGCGAAGCCGTCCAGGTTCACCTCCCGGTCGCCGCCCATTTTCGGGAGGTAGGTGGCGCACGTCCGAAGCGGTGAAAGGACTATCTCCAGATAGCGGTCATCGCGGTCAAACTACACCACTCAAGGATGTCAGACGGCGGCCAGGCCCGCGCGCACGACACCCAGCGGCAGTTGGCGCTGCCGTTCGGCCACCGCGCCGATCCCCAGCCGGAAGGTGACCGCGATCCACATTCCGCGCGAGATCGACCTGGACCGATGCTGGCGCGTGCACAGCGGATGATCTCCTGCCCACAGGTTGTGCACAGGGTTATCCACAGCCAGTGGATACCTAGAGTGTCCCGAGTCACACTCCTTCGTGGGATTCGTCCACCGGGACCACCCCGGCGTGGTGGCGACGGGCCAACTCCGCGTAGATCTCGGGGTTCGTCTCGACCCACCGACGCGCACCGGTGGACAACGGCCGCTGGTCGCGCGCGGGCGGGCCGAGTACCACCAGCTCAGTGTCGATCCGGGTGTTCGGCGCGACCGTCGCCCCCGCCGCGACCAGCGTCCGGGCCCCGACCGTGACGCCGTCCTGGACGGTGGCGCCGTTGCCGATCAGCGCCTGCGCGCCGATGGTCGCGCCGTGCACGACGCACAGATGCCCGATGGTCGCACCCGGCCCGACCTCGGTGCCCTCCGGGCCGCCGTGCAGCACCGAGTTGTCCTGCACGTTGGCGCCCTCACGGATGATCACCGGGCCGAAGTCGGCGCGCAGCACCACGCCGTACCAGACCGAGGCGTGTGCCTCGACCGTCACGTCGCCGACCAGCGTCGCGGTCGGTGCGATCCAGGCGGTGGGGTGGACCTTCGGGCTGACGCCCTCGAAAGCGAATAGCGGCATCGACCCACCATACGAGTGCGCCCGAGCGCCGAGCCGGACCTCTTACTCGGGCGCGTCCCGCCGGTAGTGGGCGGCCTGCGGGTCGGCGGCGACCAGCCGGAAACCGGCGGATTCCAGGACCCGGCGGGAGGGCAGGTTGTCCGGCTCGGTCTCGGCGATCACCGCACGCACCGGAGGTTGGTCGAGCAGCCATTCGGTCAGCGCCCGAACCATCGTCCGGCCGTGTCCCCGGCCCCGGAACGGCGCGGCGAGCCCGTAGCCGATCTCGACCTGGCCGGTGTCGTCCACGTCGCCGTGCGTGCCGGCATCGCCGATGACGACGCCGTCCACGAGCACCAGCCAGCACCGGGCCGAGCCCAGCGCGGCCATGTACAGGCCGTCCATCGTGTCCGCGTGCGGCCAGCCGAGGCCGGCCGGGAAACCCGCGTCACCGCCGGCGGCGATACGGCGGGCGGTCGCCGCGTCCAGTGGTTCCAGGACAATGGACGCGGTGGTGATGCGGTCGCCGCTGCTCTTGA
>CAJCJE010000206.1 GCA_903970565.1 Candidatus Melainabacteria bacterium
GCGGCGGCGTTCACGCTGGCTGCGACCGACTACCGCGCGATGTTCGCCGTACTGGACCGGCACGTCGAGACGATTACCCGCGCTCGCCTGGACGCAGCACACGTCCGGATCGACACCGGAAAGCTCCCCGCCAAGCGGGAGTTCGACCTGATCGGCGGGCTCGCGGGGCTGGCCACCTACCTGTTGCGCCGCGACACCCAGCCCAGCGACAGGCCAACCGGTGCTCTCAGCGGTGGCAGGCTGCTCGGCGACGTGCTGGCCTACCTGGTGCGGCTGACCTGCCCCCGCCGGGACGGACTGCCCGGCTGGTGGGCGGCCAGCGGCCCGACCGGACCAGGACCGCGTTGGGCAGGCGGACACGGCAATCTCGGTGTCGCACATGGGATTTCCGGCGTGCTGGCGGTGTTGGCGCTGGCGGCACGACGCGGTATCACCGTGGCCGGCCACGCCGACGCGATCGACACGATCTGCCGATGGCTGGACCGGTGGCGCTGCGGAACCGGACACCAGGTGTGGTGGCCCGAGGCGATCACCAGCGGCGAACACGCCGCCGGCACGACACGTCAGGATCGGCCGTCTCGGCCGTCCTGGTGCTACGGCACACCCGGAATCACCCACGCCCAGCATCTGGCCGGCCTGGTGTTGGGCGACACCCGACGGCAGCGTTTCGCCGCCCAGGCCCTGGCCTGGACCCTGGCCAACGAGGCGCAATTAGCCCAACTCAGCGATGTGTCGGTGTGCCACGGATGGGCCGGGGTCCTGCACACTGCGTGGCGGATGGGAGAGCACGATGAGCAGGTGCGCGCCCACGTTCCACGACTGGCCGCCCGGCTGACCGAACACCACCGCCACCAGCAGCAGCACCGAGTCCAGCCGCCCCGCCTCCACGGCCTGCTGACCGGGGGCACCGGGGTCCTGCTGGTCCAGCACGCCGCGACCACCGACACCCCGCCGGAGACTCGCTGGGACGCCTGCCTGCTGCTGGACGCCTGACCAGCCACCACGACCGAGCACTGTTGACCATGATCTGAAAGGACGCTATGGACGCCACCACCGATACCACGACCGAGACCACCTCACCGGAGGCGCTGCGGGCGCAGATGGTCACCACGGTCCAGCAGCGTGGGTATGGTCTACGGCCCGAGGTTGAGCGGGTCCTGCTCGACACACCTCGCCACGAATTCGTGCCCGACGCCACGCTGGAGGCCGCCTACAACCCGTGGCAGGCGGTGATCACCCACCGGTTCGAGGACGGCCTGTCGTCCTCGTGTATCTCGGCACCGTTCGTGGTTGCCCTGATGCTCGACCAACTCGCCGTGCAGCCGGGCAACCGGGTTCTGGAGATCGGCGCCGGGACCGGCTACAACGCCAGCCTGATCGCCCAGCTCACAGGCCAGGACGAGCTGGTGACCAGCATCGACATCGACCCGGACGTCACCGCGCAGGCACAGAGGAACCTGACCGCAGCCGGGCACGGCGACGTCCACGTGGTCACCGGCGACGGCGGCCTCGGTCACGCCGAGAACGCTTTCTACGACCGGCTGATCGCCACGGTCTCGCCCTGGGACATCCCGGCGGCCTGGTGGTCCCAGCTCGCACCCGGAGCACGGCTAGTCGCGCCGCTGCGGTGGCGTGGTCAAGCTCGCACCGTCGCGTTCACCTATACCCACGGCCGGTTCGTCTCCGACTCCCTGTACCTGTGCGGGTTCGTCTACCTGGTCGGCCCCGACGAGGGCGAACTCAACGGCCCGATCAACGCCGACGGGACGGTCAAGCTGCACTTCGACCGTGACCAGGCCGTCGACCTCGACGCGCTGCACGGCGTGCTCGACCAGCCGCGCACCACGGCCTGGTCCGGCGTCACCATCGCAGGGGACGAGTCGCACGATGGAATCTGGCTGCGGCTAACCGCCACCGACACGCGGGTGTGCCGGATCGACGTGCACTCCGACGTGCCGCCTGAGGTGGCCGAGCCGGTGCAGGCTTTCCGGTCCCCGGCCCTGGTCGACGACGGCTCGCTGGCGTACCTGGCCTCTCGTCGGCAGCAGATCGGCGAGGACGTGCGGTGGGAACTGGGCGCCATCGGCCACGGCCCAGCCGCCGTCGAGCTGAGCGAGCACCTGTGCGAGGAAATCCGTGCTTGGGCGCCCGAGCGGGACACCCACAAGCCCACCGTCCTGGTCTACCCGGCCGGCACCCCGGACAGCGAACTGCCCGAAGGGATCGTCATGGACAAGAACCACAGCCGGTTCGTACTCACCTACGACACCGTGTCCGGCTGATCCGATCCATATTTCCCGGTTGTGCGGACTCTGGCCCAGAGTCCGCACAACCGGCGCAGCCCACACGACCTACATTCTTGCTGGTTGATCGCCTGCTGCGGCGCTCGGACCGGCGGCACTGCTGTGCGTGCATCGGTCGCGGTGCTCGCTGGCTGAGAAGCCACGCCTGGCAGCGTGACGGCCTTGTTGCCGGTCCTTGCACCATTACCGCCGACGGGGACGTCCAAGGGCTGACTACCATCACGTTTCCGGATTGCCCGTCGAAGTCGATGGGTCAGTAGGAGAAGGATTGCGATGCCGCTGCAAGCCTGGTTGTGCGATGTCTGCGGTGAGTTGGTCACCAGTCATTCGAACAACGGCTTGGTGGTGTGGCGGACTGACCGAACCGGTGGTGGATTCCGGGACCACGACTTCAAGATCGTCCATAAGACGATCGATTCCGACCCTGAGCCGCAGCGGTGTGATCCGGGCACCGCCCAAGGATACAACTCCAGTTTGGACCTGGATTTGTTCCTGGGGTCGAACGGGTTGGCGATGTTGCTCAGTTGGCTGAGCATCGGGCCGTTGAAGGGCGGCGGGAGCGACCCTCGGGTAGCGAACATGGACGAGTTCGTCGACTTCGTGCGACGTGTCCAGACCCCGTATTACGAGGAAGCCCGGTCACGGTTCGACGAGGAGACAACGCATCACTGGCTGGGCGACGCCAACGAGTACGCACCCTACCTGCCCGAGACACTGCGCAGCATCGCGGACGGAACCCTCGGCGACTAACCGATGGGCCAGAGCGTTCTCCGCGAATTCTGTGGGGTCGTCATCCGTGCCCTGTAGATGTCGGACGCAGTTAGGGCTTGCCGAGGAATAACTCGTGGTTTTGAGGGTGAGCTGCGATGCTTGTGGTATGCACGTGCCCGAAGACACCCAAGCCTGGTTGGCGGCCAAGTTCACGGCGATATTCCCGCACCTGGATGAACGGCAACGGCGGTTGCTGATGGGCGCGGAAGCACGAGCGCTGGGCCATGTCGGGATCAGACTCGTGGCCCGCGCCGCAGGGGTGCGAGAAGCCACGGTCTCCACCGGAGTCACGGAGTTGGACTCCGGCCAGGCTCCGCTGGGACGGATTCGCCGCCCCGGCGGGGGACGCAAACGGGTGGCCGACCTGAACTCGGGACTGCGCCCGGCATTACTGGCCCTCGTGGAACCAGACATACGCGGAGACCCCATGTCACCGCTGCGATGGACAACGAAATCCACCCGGCACCTGGCAACCGAACTCACCTCCCAGGGACATCGGATCTCCGCCGACACGGTCGCGGACCTGTTGCGTGAAGAAGGCTTCAGCCTGCAAGGCAACGCGAAAACGTTAGAAGGCAAGCAGAACCCTGACCGGGATGCACAGTTCCACTACCTCAACGAGCAGGTCAAGACCCATCAAGCCGACGGGCAACCGGTGATCAGCGTGGACACCAAGAAAAAGGAGATCATCGGACAGTTCAAGAACACCGGCCGCGAATGGCACCCCATGGTGAACCAGCCCAGGTCAGCACCCACGACTTCCCGGACAAAGAACTGGGCAAAGCCGTGCCCTACGGCATCTACGACATCGCGGCCAACACCGGCTGGGTCAACGTCGGCACCGACCACGACACCGCCGCGTTCGCCGTGGAGTCCATCCGCCGCTGGTGGAACAGCGCCGGACACGCTATTTACCCGAACGCCAGCCGGCTGCTGATCACCGCCGACGCTGGTGGCTCCAACAGTTACCGCACCCGGGTCTGGAAAACCGAACTCACAGCCCTGGCGGCGCAGACCGGCCTGGCTGTCACGGTCTGTCACTTCCCGCCCGGCACCTCGAAGTGGAACCGGATCGAGCATCGACTGTTCTGCCACATCACGATGAACTGGCGAGGCAGGCCGCTGACCAGCCACGAGGTCGTGATCAACACGATCGCGGCGACCACCACCCGCACCGGACTCAGAGTCCACTCCGAACTGGACACCGACACCTACCCGCTCGGAGTCGAGATCAGCAACGCTCAGATGGCCGAGTTACCCATCACGCGGCACGCGTTCCACGGTGAATGGAACTACACCCTGAACCCAACACCCAACACTGTCGAATCTCGTTGCCAGACAAGCGAATCCGACCCGATCCCGCCTACCTCGTACGACACTGCCACTCTGTCTCACCCCACACTCACCGGCTTATCCCGCCCCGATTTGGACACCCTGACGAGAGCACTGGACGCACTGCGCTGCGACCGTGACCAGGACCGCCACCGGCAACGCCAGCAACAGCGTGTCGAGCACGGACAGCGTGAACACGCCCCACGCTCTGGCCGACCCACGCGGCTGGCCTTTCCGACCAGGTCGTGGCCACCGTGCTGAATCGGCGGCTGTCCCTGCCCTATGACACTCTGGCCGTGCTGTTCGGCTGCGGCCGCAGCACCATGTATCGCATGCTTGAGCGCACCGGCCAGCTTCTTGACCAGCATGGCACCGTAATCGAGCCCATAGCTTCACCCGAAAATCTGGTCAACCTCATCGCCAGCACCAAAACAGCGTGTTAATGATCTGCAAGCCCTTAGTGGCCGGCGATGGCTTGGACGGCGTCGTTGGCCAGCGCTGCCGCCACCGATGCAGCGACTGACGGCGCGGCCTTCGTCACGCCTGACATCACCGCATCGATCACTCGCTTCAGACGGCTACGGTCTGGCGGCGTGGCGTCCGCGGGAGTAATTGTCAAATCCTGTGGATCGCGGATGGTTCAGGCTTCGCGTAACCATTGATCGAGGACTACGAAATCATCGTCGACGAGTCCTCGGTGCGACGCGACATGATGGAGCAGGGCTCGGCCCTGATGGTGCGTAGAGATCCAGTCCCGATCGGCGTCGGTGACCTCGTCGTCAACCCAGACGAACGGGCGCCCGTTAGCCCGGGCGTTTCATGCAGGTAGCTGCGACACGGGCCTGAGATGAGACGAAGTGCCTGTCCGGTAAGGGAAACTGAGACTTGCTGAGGGTCCAGGTCCTCGAACGGGAAGGCACTTCGCAGGTGAAGCATAGCAAGCGGTCG
>CAJCJE010000207.1 GCA_903970565.1 Candidatus Melainabacteria bacterium
GCAGGAACTTCTCGGCGGTCAGCGCCGGTTGTCCGGTGTAGCCGCGGGCTACGCCTCGGCCGCCCAGGAAGATTTCGCCGACGACGCCGACCGGCACTGGTTCCAGCCTGTCGTTCAGTACGTGGAGGGTGGTGTTGGCGACCGGTTGCGCGTCGGTCGGGGCGTCGCCGGGTGTCCCGTCCGCGCTGATTCTGGTGGTGCTGGCCCAGACCGTCGTCTCGGTCGGGCCGTAGAGGTCCCATAGCTGGGCTCCGCCCGCGCGTAGCCGGGTGGCGAGGTCGGTGGCCAGTTTTTCGCCGCCGCTGAGTACGGTGGCGTCGGGGTTCGGGAGCCAGCCGTTGTCGGTCAGTAGTCGCAGCATCACCGGGGTGGCCTGGATCAGGTCCGGTCGTGTGGCGTTGATGAGGCCGAGTATCTGTTGGGGGTCGCGGGTCTGGTCGGTGTCGGCCAGGATGACGGTCCCGCCGGCCAGCAGTGGCGTGTAGAACTCCAGTGTGGACGGATCGAAGCTGACCGTGGTCAGGCCGAGTACGGTGGCGCCGGCCGCGATCCCTGGGCGGGCCAGCATTGCGTGCAGGAAGTTGACCAGGGCGTCGTGGGTGATCATTACGCCTTTGGGTCGGCCGGTGGAGCCGGAGGTGTAGATCACGTATGCCAGGTCGGCCGGGTCGGCGTGGCGGGTGGGTGGGTCGTGTGGCTGCTCGTCGATCGCGGTTCGGTGCTCGTCCACCAGGACCACCAGGTCCGGTTGCTCGGCCAGTCTCGCGGCGCCGGCCCGGTGCGAGATCAACGCTCGCGCGCCGGAGTCGCCGAGCATGTGGGCGATCCGGTCGGCGGGGTGTTCGGGGTCCAGTGGCAGGTAGGCGCAGTCGGCCTTGAGTACCGCGAGCAGCGACACCAGCAGGTCGATGCCGCGGTCGAGGTGCACGCCGACCAGGGCGCCGGGTGCGACGCCGAGGGCCCGGAGGTGGTGGGCCAGCCGGTTGGCCGCGGCGTCGAGTTCCGCGTAGGTCGTGGTCGTGCCCGCGTAGCGCACGGCCGGGTCCGTGGGGTGTTGGGCGGCTACCTGTTCCAGCAGGTCCGGCAGGTTGCCGGTGGGTGTGTGGGTGGTGGTCGGGTTCCATGTGTGCAGCAGCCGTTCGCGTTCGGCGGCGGGCAGGGCGCAGCGTCGGGGATCACCGTGGGGGTCGGCCGTCATCGCGTCCAGTACCGCTGTGTACACCTGGGCCAGCAGGGTCAGGTTGGTGTCGCTGATCCGGTCGGCGCCGCATTCCAGTACCAGCGTGTGGGGGTCGGCGGAGACGGAGAGTCCGAACTCGTTCGGGGTGTCGTCGGTGATGTCGGCCAGGTCGATCTGCTGGTCGGCGAGGACGTGCATGTCGGTGTAGTTGAAGAACACGTCCACCAGGGGTTGCTGCTGGCCCCAGGCGCGCTGCATGGCCGGCAGCGGGAAGTGCCGGTGTGGCCACATCGCGATCTCCCGCGCGAACACCTGCTGGGCCAGTGCGGTCCAGGTGGGCGCGGTCAGCGCTGCCGGGAACGGCACGGTGTTGAGGAACATGCCGCGTACGCGGTCGCCGTCGGCGGTTTCTGGTCTGCTGTTGCACACTATGCCGGTGTGGAACCGGGTGCGGCCGGTGGCGACGCCCAGCGCGGTCAGGTGCGCGGCCAGTAGGACGCTCTTGACCGGCACGTCGGCCGCGTCGGCGATCCGCCGCAGCCCCGGCATCCGGCTGGTCAGGTCGAGTCGGGTGGATCGGTACACGGTGGAGTCGGGGTCGCCCCACTCGGCGGCGAAGGTCAACCGCTGTGTCTGGGTCACCACGCCGGCCCAGTAGTCGCGGTCGGTGGGGTCGGACAGGCAGCGCTGCTCCTGCGCGATGGACTCGACGAACCGGGCTGCTGGTGGGTCGATCTCGGGCGTGGTGGCGGTGTCCCTGATTGTCCGATACGCGGCGAGTAGTTCGCTGACCAGTGAGTTCTGGCTCCAGCCGTCCAGGATGGCGTGGCAGTAGCTGACTGTCAGCAGCCAGCGTCGGTCGGTCTGGTGTCGGACGTGCAGTCGCAGCAGTGGGGGCGCGGACAGGTCGAAGGGCGCCACCCGGCTCGGTTCCGGTTCCGGTCGTGGGTTGCGGGCGTCGGTGTAGCCGACGGGGATCGGGGCCTGTCGGTGCACCAGTTGCAGTGGTTCGCGGTATCCGGTCAACTCGATCGAGGTGCGCAGGATTTCGTGTCGTCGCACCAGCAGTGCGGCGGCGGCGCGCAGGGCGGGCAGGGACAACGCGGCGGTGTCGGTGATCGGGTAGCTCAGGTTGTTGAGGTAGATGTCGCGGTGGGGATCGGCCAGCATCTCGTGGATCATGCCGGCTTGCGCGAGGGACAGGGGGTAGGCGTCCACCACGTCCTCGGGCAGCGCGGCGCGGTCGGCCGGGTCCAGCATCGCGAACGGTTCCGGTCCGGTGTCCCGGTCCCCGGTGAGCCGGTTGCGGCCGGTGATGGCGTTGGCGAGTTCGGCGACGGTGCGGTGTTGGAAGACGTCCTGGACGCTGACGTCCAGGCCCTGTGCCCGTAGTTCGCCCACGGCTCGTACGGCGCGGATGGAGTCGCCGCCGATGTGGAAGAACGGGTCGTGGGCGCCGATTCGGTCGAGGCCGATGGCGTGTGCCCAGGCTGCCGCCACGGTCTCCTGCATGGCTCCGCGCGGTGCGGTGAACGCCACTGCGCCGTCTGGGCGGAGGCTGGTGTCCGGTTCGGGCAGGGCGGCGCGGTCGAGTTTGCCGCTGGCCGTGAGCGGCAGCGCGGGTAGTACCTGGAACAGGGCGGGAACGAGGTGTTGGGGCAGTGTGGCCGCCAGTCGTTCGCGCACCGTGTCGACGTCGATGCTGGCCGGGCCGGCGGGTACCAGGTGCGCGACGAGTCGGGCGTCGCCGGTGGCGCCGTGTACGGTGACCGCCGCCGCGGCGACCGTGGGGTCATCGGCCAGGGCCGCCTCGATCTCGCCGGGTTCGATCCGGTGGCCCCGGATCTTGACCTGATGGTCGATCCGCCCCAGATAGTCGATCTCGCCGTTGTCCAACCGCCGCACCAGATCCCCGGTGCGGTAAAGCCGCTCACCGTTGCCTCCCCACGGGTCCGGCACGAACACCGCCGCCGTCAGCGCCGGCCGGCCATGATAGCCACGAGCCAGCTGCACCCCGCCCAACACCAGTTCGCCGGGTACGCCCACCGGGACCGGGTTGAGTCGGCGGTCCACCACGTGCGCGCGGGTGTTGGCGATCGGTCGGCCGATGGTGACCGGTCGGCCGGGCGGGCAGTCCGCGGCGGTGACGTCGACCGTGGCCTCGGTCGGGCCGTAGAGGTTGAGCAGCCGGCAGCGCAGCCGTCGGTGCAGCGACTCGGCCAGCTCCGTGGGCAGTGCCTCGCCGCTGCACACCACCCGGCGCAGGGACGGCAGCGGTTGTGTCGCCACGGGCAGGAAGGCGCGCAGCATCGACGGTACGAAGTGGACGGTGGTGACGCCTTCGCGGGCGATCAGTTCGGTCAGGTGGACGGGATCGCGGTGGCCGTCCGGGTCGGCCAGGACCAGCCGGGCGCCGCACAGCAGGGGCAGGAAGAACTCCCACACCGACACGTCGAACGTGGCCGGGGTCTTCTGCAACACGCGGTCCTCGGCGTCCAACCGGAGGGCCTCGCGCATCCAGCGCAGCCGGTTCACGATCGAGCGGTGGGAGACCAGCACGCCCTTGGGGCGCCCGGTGGAGCCGGAGGTGTAGATCAGGTAAGCAGGGTGGTCCGGGTCGGTGGCCGGTGCCGGCCGGTGGGTCGGCTCCGGGCCGGGCGCGCACGACACCGCCGTGGCCATCCCGGTGACGGTGGCCGGCTGGTCGGTCAGCACCCACCGCGCCCCGGCATCGTCCACCAGCAGGTTGCGCCGCCGCGCCGGGTGCCCTGGGTCCAGGGGTAGGTAGGCCGCGCCGGACTTGAGCACCGCCAGCAGCGCGACCACCAGGTCGAGGCCGCGTGGCAGGCACACGCCCACCACCGACTCGGCTCCGGCGCCCAGCGCGCGCAGCCGGTGGGCCACCTGGTTGGCTCTGGCGTCCAGTTCGGCGTAACTGAGCCGGCCTTCGGACGCGGTCACGGCGGTCGTGTCCGGGGCGCGGTCGGCCTGCTGCTC
>CAJCJE010000208.1 GCA_903970565.1 Candidatus Melainabacteria bacterium
TGCGCCGCCGACGCCACGCCGATGAAGGTCAAACTGGCCGGTGGCCAGGCCGATGCGTTGCCGGACGACCAGTGGGTGCTGGCCGAGGGCCAACTCGAACTCGGCTCGGCGACTCCGGCCAACGAGTACACGCCGACACTGAAAGTCAGCGCCCTCAACCAGACCACCCAACCCGCCGATCCCTACGAGTACTGACCACTCACGACTGGCTACTCAGGACTGGCTGATCATGACTGGCTGCGCACGGGCTCGGTGACCAATTTTGCGGATGCATCGGGTTCCACAGGTCTGGATGATCATCCAATGTGATGAATTCGACTCCCGACTCGCCGTACAAATAGCCCATAGTAGACCAAGCGGACGATCATGTGTATCAGTTCCGCTTTGGAGGTAACAAATACTCGGTCAGGTCCGATAGCAGAAGTCGCATTATTGACGGTAGATAAAATGATTGCTTAGCTCACGCAACGGGGGCTTCATGTTAACGGTTCCGATTTTCGGCCGAAAAAAGCTTGACTGCTCAACGGAACCAGTCTAGGTTCAAGCCTCAATTCAGGGTGGGATTTGCCCGATCATGGGCCCTCGGAGGGAAAACCAGTGAACTGGTATTTGGCTGTGCTGAAGAACTATGCCGGATTCAGCGGGCGGGCACGTCGGACTGAATACTGGATGTTCGTGCTCGTCAATTTCGTCATCGAGCTTGTCCTCAGCATCATTCGTACCGCTTCCGGATCGAGCATCATTCTGATCATCTCGTCGATCTACGCATTGGCGATCTTGATTCCCGGAATCGCGGTCGGCGTTCGCAGGTTGCACGACACGGACCGGTCCGGCGGCTGGATCTTCATTGGTCTGATCCCGTTGGTCGGCGCGATCGTTCTGATCGTCTTCTTCGCGACCGCCGGCACCCAGGGCGCCAACAGGTTCGGTGAGGACCCGAAGCGCGCGGAGTTCGTCGGTAACCAGCCGAACTACCAGGGCTGACGAACTCGACGCGACGGATCTTCTTTCGGTTGGGGCGCGGCCAAGAGGCCGCGCCCTGCCTTTTGTGGTCCTGCGGATGACCGTGGCCCGCCCACGTCGCCCTGATATTCCGATATATCGGAAGAAGTCGCAGCCCGGTTCAGGTACTCCCAGCCGACTCCGGCTATCCGCAATCCGAGCAGGTGCCGAAAATCTCGACGGTGTGGCTCACGTCGGAGAAACCGTGCTCCTCCGCGATCCGCTTGGCCCAGCTCTCCACCGTCGGTCCCTCGACCTCAACGGTCCGGCCACAGTTGCGGCAGACCAGGTGATGGTGATGATGGCTGGAGCAGTGCCGGTAGATCGCCTCGCCGCTGTCGGTCCGCAACACGTCCACCTCGCCGGCATCGGCCAACGACTGGAGCGTCCGGTAGACGGTGGTCAACCCGATGCCCTCACCGCGCTGCCGCAGCTGTTCGTGGATCTCCTGCGCGGAACGAAAATCGTTGAGCTGATCGAGCAGCTTCGCCACCGCCGCCCGCTGCTTGGTCGCACGCTGGCCGGGGACATTCGGTGAGTTACGGTCGGAGTCCATACCGGCGCCGTCAGTAGTCGCGGTGGTCGGGTGCTGGGCCTCGGTAGCACTTGCCGGCTGACTCATGACCGGTCCTTTCCACGCCCGTGCCCACCCTCTTCAACGTGGCTCACCGCATCCACCACGATATGCGCGAGATGCTCGTCGACCAGCCGGTAGACCACCTCGCGGCCGTGCCGCTCGTTGGCCACCACCCCGGCCGACTTCAATACCCGCAGATGCTGGCTGATCAGCGGTTGGGTCACGCCCAGCGCCGCGACCAACTCGTGCACGCAGCGATCTGACTCGTGCAGTTGCAGCACGATCGCCACCCGCACCGGCGCGGCAAGGGCGCGCAACAGGTCCCCGGCCTCGGTCAGGATGTGCGCCGACCTCGGCGGCGCAGGCTGCACCTGACCGCGCTCCGGCGAGTGCACCTGCTCCTGGTCGCCGCGCGGAAGCCCGACCGGTGCGACATTGGCACTCACGACGGGCATCGTCCTCTCCACACTCGGCCAGCCCCTGGATCACCAGCGGGCGAGATCCAGCACTTCATCGACTTCGCTGCCATCCATCCTAGGCGTTACGTCGAGCTGCCCAGCTCAGCGACATGTCATCGCTGGCCAGCGCGCCGAGCGCGCGGACACTGCTGGCCAGGGCATCGGCCCTGGCCAGCAGTGCTCGATGGCGCCAACTGCTCGTTGCGCTGCTCGTTGCTGACGGCCGGACAGGGGCCGGGCCAGCCGCGTCCGTCCGCCGTCGGCGCCGTCCATCATCGCCGGTGACGCGCGCCGCGCTGATTGCCTGGTGCAGGGCGCCCCGTGGCCGCGATTCCGGAGCTTCAGCGCAGCAGCACACTTGCCTCGACTGCGAACAGGATGACCACGATGAGCACGCGCATCACCCGCGCGGAGGAGTTCAGCGCCTGCCAGGTGCCGGCCAACAGCACCAGCACCCCGATGTCGAGCACGGCGAGCAACGTCGCGCCGACCGCGCCACGCAACCACACACCCAGCCCGAACAGGACGATGACCGCGACGAACGCGGCCAGCGGCGGCAGCTTCGCCAACGGACCCCGGCCGGCGACCAACGGCGCACGGTAGGACCTGCGGGTAGGCCTGCGAGTGGACATCACATTCCTTCCTGGTGCCTGCTGGTGGCCGATCTTCGTTGGCGATCGCGTCGGCTTGCGGCTGACGGCCCGCGAGCCCTCGATCGAATACCCTGACAGTTCCGCCAACCGGTCGGCCAGGCCGCCGACCATGCTGGCCGGGCAGGATGACACCTGAAGACAGCCTAAGCGAACCGCCGACCGGCCTCGCCCGGCAGTCCGACGAGCCGAAATCCGGACAATCCGAGATCCGAACCTGAGGCCCGGACGAGCCGGAGTCCGATGCAGCTGACAACCCCGCGCGGGTCCGTCGAGTCGACGATGTGAATCGGCCCATCGATCTGTAGCCGGTCGGACGGCAACCTGCCGAATCACCCGGGTGTTGGACGCGAGCCTGCCGAATCCACGTCGCGTCGGACGAGAGCTTGCTGGACCGCGCGGCGGACGAGAGCTTGCCGGTCCGCGCGGCGTCGAACGGCAGCCTGTCGAATCGCCTTGCTGGACCGCGCGGCGTCGAACGGCAGGCTGCCGAATCGCACAGCACCGAATGACAGCCTGTCGAATTGCGCGCTGCCGGATAGCGCGGCCGTCGAACGACGGCCTGCCAAACCGCCTCACGACAGCCTGCCGAACTCCGTCGCGCAGCGATGGGAAACGTCATCCGCCGGCCAACCCCGATCCACCGCCGACATGATCAGCGGCAAGTCACCGCCGAAGCCACTGCGGTTCGACTG
>CAJCJE010000209.1 GCA_903970565.1 Candidatus Melainabacteria bacterium
ACCACCCGAATAGCCTCCGGACGGCAGGTCCGGAGGGGGCGCGCCAAGGGCCTGCATGGGCATCAACGAGGTGCCATGCGGACTACGCGCCTGCGGCGGCATCGGGGCCCGCCGGTCATACTGCTCGGCCACAACGAACCACCGTAACGGGTGAACCTCGGCCCTGCACCGCCAGCTCACCCTTAACGGGAGGCAGCGTTGATCCCCAGTCGCAGCACCGCGTCGAACGCGCGGTCGGACAGGACCTTGCGGAGCAGGATGGCCGGCTTGGCGCCGGCGCCGACGGCGTAGCGGGTCTTCGGCCGCCGCGCACTGACCGCCCTGGCGATGGTGTCGGCGATCACCGACGGGTCGGAGGCGAGCCGGGTACCCGGCTCCGAGCTGCGGGCGAGCTGTTTGGCGATGGCATCGGCCTGGTGGCTGTAGGCACTGCCGGCCGAGGACCCGCGCAGGTTCTCGGCGGCGATCGCGCCCCATTCGGTCCGGATCGAACCGGGCTCGATGACCACGACGTTGATGCCGAAGGGCCTGGTCTCCACCCGCAGACAGTCGCTCAGGCCTTCCAGCGCGTACTTGGTGCTGTGGTACCAGCCGCCGAGCGGCAGGTAGATCTTGCCGCCGATCGAACTGATGTTGATGATCGTGCCGCTGCGCTGGGCCCGCATGTGCGGCAGCACCAGTTGGGTCAGCGCCGCCGCGCCGAACACGTTGACCTCGAACTGGGCGCGGGCCTGCGCCATCGGCACGTCCTCGACCGCGCCGTGGGCGCCGTAGCCGGCATTGTTGACCAGCACGTCGATCCGGCCCGACTCGGCGATGACGGTCTCGATGCCGGCGGCCATCGACGCGGCGTCGGTGACGTCCATCGACAGCACGTGCACGCCGTTGTCGGCAAGTTCGGCCATCCGCTCCACCCGGCGCGCCGCGCCGTAGACGGTGTAGCCGAGGGAGTGCAGTTTCCGGGCGGCTGCGGCCCCGATGCCGGAGGAGGCGCCGGTGACAAGTGCGACCTTGGTGGACATGTCGTTGCCGACCTTTCGTCTGAGGACTGCGTCCGGAGGAACCTGAACCTACGTTCATTATTATCATGAGCACTGGTTCATCTTCGTGCAACCCCAGTTCGACGCAAGGAGACCGGCGTCACGAAAATGAACTATGCTTCACCTTGATTGGATCGGAGGAGCTATGGCCGACACCCGGCCGTTGCGCGCCGACGCGCTGCGCAACCGCGAGAAGATCCTGGACGCCGCGCGCGCGCAGATCACCCGGTACGGCATCGACGTGCCGATGGATGACATCGCCGAGGCCGCCGGGGTCGCGGTGGGCACCCTCTACCGGCACTACCCCACCAAGACAGCGCTGGTCGGCGCGGTGCTCGCCGAGCACTTCGACCGGATGGCCGACGAGGTCGAGGCCGCCGACGCCCGCGTCGCCGCCGGCGCGAAGGCGATGACCGAGCTGACCGAACTGATCACCCGCACCATCAGGGTGGCCGCCCGCGATCACGCGATGAAGGCGGCCACGCAGGGTTTCGGCACCGAGGAGTACACCCGAGGGCCGGAGGAACGCGGCATGACCGCGATGCACCGGCTGATCAGCGTGGCCAAGGCCGACGGCGAACTGCATCCGGACGTCACGGTCGAGGACTTCATGCTGCTGCTGTCGACCGTGCCGCTGGAGGCCACCGACGAGGTCCGCGAACGCTGGCTGACCCTGGTGCTGCCCGGTTTCACCACCGCCGCCCGCCCCATCGGCCGGTCCGGTCCGGCTCTACGGTGAACACGTGCACAGCAAGGAGATCCAGATCCGCACCGGCTCGGCCGAGGTGGTCCACGACCTGACCGGCGACTGCGAGCGGTTCGTGGCCGAGGCGCCGGGAGTCGCCGAGGGACTGCTGCATCTGTGGGTGCCGCACGCGACCGCCGGCCTGGCCATCCTGGAGACCGGCGCCGGCAGCGACGAGGACCTGCTCCACGCGCTGCGCGAACTGCTCCCGGCGGACAACCGCTGGCGCCACCGGCACGGTTCGCCCGGCCACGGCCGCGATCACGTACTGCCGGCCCTGTTGCCGCCGTATGCCACGGTGCCGGTGATCGGCGGGGTGCTGACGCTGGGCACCTGGCAGTCGATCTGCCTCGTCGACACCAATGTGGACAATCCGGTGCGCCGGGTCCGACTGAGCCTGCTGGCCGGTTGAGGGGGGCACGAGGAATGAAGATCCTGCTGCCGCTGCCCGACCGGGATTTCGACACCACCGAGGTCGCGGTGCCCTGGCAGGTGCTGACCCGGTCGGGCCACCAGGTCGTGTTCGCCACCGAACGCGGCGGGCAACCGCCGGCCTGCGATCCGCTGCTGCTGACCGGCGTGGTGTTCGGCCAGTTGGGCGCCGGGCAGCCCGCCGTCGCCGACTACCGCGAGCTGACCGCCTCGGCCGAGTTCCGCGCACCGATCGCCTGGTCGGCGGTGACCCCTCGGACTACGACGGGCTGATCCTGCCCGGCGGACACGCGCCGGGAATGCGCCAGTACCTCTCCTCCGCCTCCCTGCGGGAGTGGGTCGCCGCGTTCTGGCAGCTGGCCAGGCCGGTCGGCGCGATCTGCCACGGTGTGCTCGTCCTGGCCAGGACCATCGACCCCGCCACCGGCGGGAGCGTGCTCGCCGACCGGCGCACCACCTGCCTGCCCAAGTACCTGGAGCGCGGCGCCTACTTCGCCACCGCCTGGCGCCGGGGCCGCTACTACCGCACCTATCCCTCCTACGTGCAGGACGAGGTGGTGGCCGCGCTGGCGGCGCCGGAGCAGTTCGTCCGTGGCGAGCGCACGCTCACCCGTGGCACCGAAACCGACGACACGCACGCCTTCACCGTCCGCGACCGCAACTACCTCTCCGCGCGCTGGCCGGGCGACGCCTACCTGTTCTCCCGCCGGTTCCACGAACTGCTCGTCGCGGCGGCCCAGGACCGCAACACCACCGCGGACCAGGACTGACACCGCGCCCCGAGGACCCCGCGCTACCCCGAAGGAGTGCTCGATCCGGGCCGCTCCAGCGGTCCACGCAGGTCACGGTAGCCTCCGACAGTGTGTCCTCGCTGCCGTCCATCGGGTCCTCCGCGACCCCGAGCGGGGACTATCCGACCGAGCCCGGCCAGGGCGGACTGCCCTCTCGAGGGCGGCGCCGACTCGGCGTGATCCTGGTGATCATCGGTCTGCTCAGCCTGGTGACCGGCGCGGTGTCGCTGGCCGCCCGACATGCCGGTAACCAGCAGGTCACCGGGCAGCCGGTGGTCGACGGCCCACCCTCGCCGGGCCCGCACCCGGACTGGACGACGCTGTTCAACCCGACCAGCGGCCTGAGCTACCAGATGCCCTCGACGGGTTGGCACACCCAGGACACGGCCGGCCAACTCGGCCAGGTGCAACTGAGCCAGGGCGGCTACTTCAACCCCTACACCTGCGGAAACCCGGCCAAGGGCTATCAGCGCGGCGCGCTGGGCAGCGGTTCGGCGCCCAAGGCCGACCCCACCGTGCTGGCCACCACGCTCGCCACCACCGCCGCGACGAACTACTACACGCCGCCCGGCAGCACGGCCTCGCCGATGCTGACGGTCAGCGGCCCGGAACCGGTGCAGCGCACCCTGCCCGACGGCGACACGGTCGACGGCATCCAGGTCGAGGCCATCGCCGACCAGCAGACCGATCCCTGCCTGGCCAGCGAGGGCGAGGTCCTGGTGCTCGTGCTCGCCCTGCCCGACCGGGACGCGGTGCTGGTCGTCAACGGCGACACCGAGGGCGGTCCGGCGACACCGCCGCCGGCCACCGCCGATGACCTCCAGGCGATTCTGGACACAGCCACCCCCACCGGCCACTGACCGGCTGCCAGGATGAACCGGTGGCCAGCGCCAACCCGATGCGGGCACTCGTACTCTGGGACATCGACCTCACCCTGCTCGACCTGCGCCGGATCGGCGCGACCTGGTTGCAGGACGCGCTGACCGAGGTCACCGGGCGCACCCCGGTCGAGGTGCCCTCCTTCGCCGGCCGCACGGATCGCTGGATCACCGCCGAGATGCTGCGCAGGCTCGGCGTCGCCGCCACCGACGAGCTGGTCGAGGAGGTGCAGCGGGCCGCCGTGCTGATCGCCGCGGGGCACCGGGACCGGATCGCCGCAGCCGGTATCGAACTGCCCGGCGCCACCGCCGCGCTGCGGGCGATCGACGCGCTGCCCGACGTGGCGCAGAGCCTGGTCACCGGGAACCTGCGGCCGATCGCCCACTACAAGGTCGCCGCGTTCGGGCTGGACGCCTATCTGGACCTGGACATCGGCGGCTACGGGGCGGTGTCGGAGCTGCGTGCCGACCTGCTCGGCGACGCGCTGGCCAGGGCGGCGGCCAAACACGGCGGCGGGTTCGCGCCGCGGTCCGTGCTCGTCATCGGCGACACCCCGCACGACATCGAGGCCGCGCTGGCCCACGACACCCGCGCGATCGGCGTCAGCACCGGCCGCTACAGCGCGGCCGAACTCCACGCGGCCGGCGCGCACACCGTGCTGCCCGACCTGGCCGACACCGAGGCCGTTCTCGCCCTGGTCAACCCGTGACCTCCAGCGGCGCGCACCGTGCCGGCCGACACGGTGCGCGCCCGGGGTGCATGCTCAGGAGTTGACCAGTCCGACCAGGTGCGCGACGACCTCGTCGACCGGGACATCGGCCCGTTCGCCGCTGGCCCGGTCCTTGACCTCGACAACGCCGTTGGCCAGGCCCCGGCCGACGACCACGATGGTCGGCACCCCGACGAGTTCGGCGTCGGCGAACTTCACCCCCGGACTGACCGTCCGGTCGTCCAGGATCACCTGGACGCCGGCCGCGTCGAGTTCCGCCGCGAGCCGCTCGGCGCCCGCGCGGACGGTGTCGTCCTTGCCCGCGATCACCAGGTGCACGTCGGCGGGCGCGACCGCGCGCGGCCAGATCAGGCCACGAGCGTCGTTGGACTGCTCGGCGATGACCGCGACCAGGCGCGAGACACCGACGCCGTAGGAGCCCATCGTGATCCGGATCGGTTTGCTGTCCGGGCCGAGCGCGTCGAGGCCGAATGCGTCGGCGTACTTGCGGCCCAACTGGAAGATGTGCCCGATCTCGATCCCGCGCGCGGCGACCAGGGTGCCGTTGCCGTCCGGCGAGGCGTCGCCCTCGCGCACCTCGGCGGCCTCGATGGTGCCGTCCGGGGTGAAGTCCCGGCCACAGACCAGGTCGACGACGTGGTGGTCGGCCTTGTCCGCGCCGGTCACCCACGCGGAGCCGGTGACGACCCGTGGGTCGACCAGGTAGCGGACCCCGTTGGCGGCCAGCGCGCCCGGTCCGATGTAGCCCTTCACCAGGAAGCTGTTCGCGGCGAAGTCGGCCTCCTCCAGCAGCGCGACCTCGGCGGGCTCCAGCGCGGCCTCCAGCCGCTTCAGGTCGACCTCGCGGTCGCCGGGCAGGCCGACGGCCAGCAGCGTGGTGTCCTTCGCGCCGGGCTGGCGAACCTTCAGCAGCACGTTCTTCAGGGTGTCGGCGGCGGTGAAGGTGCGGCCCAGCCGCGCCGTGTTGAGGAAGTCGACGAGACCGGCGATGGTCGGTGTTCCTGGCGTGTGGTGCACCTGCGCATCGGGTTTGTCCGAAGTGGACTGTGCAGGCGGCGCGGGGGTGATCACGGCCTCGACATTGGCCGCGTAGTCGGAATCGGTGCTGCGGACGAAGGTGTCCTCACCGTGCTCGGCCTCGGCCAGGAACTCCTCGGACGCCGAGCCGCCCATCGCGCCGGACATCGCGGACACGATCACGTACTTCAGACCGAGCCGGTCGAAGATCCTGATGTAGGTGTCCCGGTGCGCCGCATAGGATCGAGCAAGGCCCTCGTCGTCGAGGTCGAAGGAGTAGGAGTCCTTCATCAGGAACTCCCGCCCGCGCAGGATGCCGGCACGGGGCCGCGCCTCGTCCCGGTACTTGGTCTGCACCTGGTACAGGGTGACCGGGAAGTCCTTGTAGGAGCTGTACTCCCCCTTCACGGTGAGCGCGAACAGCTCCTCGTGGGTGGGGCCGAGCAGATAGTCCGCGCCCTTGCGGTCCTTGAGCCGGAAGATGTTCGGGCCGTACTCGGTCCACCGGCCGGTGACCTCGTAGGGCTCGCGGGGCAGCAGCGCGGGGAACTGGATCTCCTGGGCGCCCATCGCGTCCATCTCCTCGCGCACCACCCGCTCGACGTTGCGCAGCACCCGCAGTCCGAGCGGCAGCCAGGAGAACCCGCCGGGCGCGACGCGACGGACGTAACCGGCACGGACCAGCAGCCGGTGGCTGGGTACCTCCGCATCGGCCGGGTCCTCGCGCAGGGTGCGCAGGAACAGCGACGACATCCTGGTGATCACGGCAAATCGCTCCTAGCACGGCGACGGCGGGCCCTGGGTGGTACATGGGCGGTGTCAAAAGGGTAGTCACCGATCCCCTGCCTGCTCCAACGGGTTATCGGGGTCCTGGTTAATCTCGGGTCGTGCTGGTGCTGCTGCCTCCGTCGGAGACCAAGGCCGAAGGTGGCGCCGGGGCGCCGCTGGACCTCGCCGCGCTGTCCTTCCCCGAGTTGACCCCGGTCCGGGCCAAGGTGGCCGACGCGCTCGTCGAACTCGCCGAGGACCTGCCGGCCAGCCTCGTCGCGCTCGACCTCTCCGCGCGTCAGGAGGCCGAGGTCGCCCGCAACCGGCTGCTCTACCACTCGCCGACCATGCCGGCGCTGCACCGCTACACCGGCGTGCTCTACGACGCGCTGGACATCGGTTCGCTGACCCCAGCCCGGCGTCGGCGGGCCATCGAGCGGCTTGCGGTGGCCTCGGCACTGTTCGGCCTGGTCAGGGCGGCCGACCAGATCCCGGCCTACCGGTGTTCCGGGGACAGCGCCCTGCCCAGCCTCGGTCCGCTGCCGGCGCTGTGGCGGCCGGCGCTGGCACCGGTGCTGGCCGCGTTCGACGAACTCGTGGTCGACCTGCGTTCGGGCAGCTATGTCGCGCTGGGCAGGGTGCCCGGCGCGGTCACCGTGCGGGTGGTCACCGAGGGTCCTGGCGGCAGGCGGCTGACCGTCAGCCATGTCAACAAGACCGTGAAGGGCCGGTTGGCCAGGGCACTGTGCACGGTGCCGACCGCGCCGAGCACCGTCGGGAAACTGCTTACCGTGGCGCGCCGGGCCGGATTCCGGCTGGAGCAGACCGGCGAGCGCCAACTGGAACTGGTCGACGAATAAATCGGTTGCGACCGATCCGCCCGGCCCGGCAGGCTGTCCGTCGAACGCATGTGACGCGCGAGAGATCGCTGCGGCGCCAGCAGCGCCCGGTGTGGAAGGAGGGGTTCGAGATGGCAATGCCCGTTGCCCTGGACGTGGTCACCTCCCGTCCGCTCGCCCTTCCCGGTGCTCGACCGCGCTGAGCGCAGGCACTCGGTAGGGCGATCACGCTCACACCGAGGAGTACGCACACCGTGCGCAAGCCAGTACGTAAATTCCGTCCCGACGTCGATATCGCGGACGACTCCGACTCTTGTCTCGACGGCACCGACCTCGATGCCTACCTCGACGACGCCGATTCCGACCACTCGATGGTCACCAGGGCGCGGCGGCGCCGGGACAGCGGGGAAACCGCGCCGCAACGCCGTGGCCGGCTGACCCAGGACGAACGCACCCGGCTGTCGCTACTGCGCGAGGACGACCTGCGCCAGGCCGGCCGGCCGACGGTCGGCGACCGATGGTCCACCTGGGAACGCGCCGAACACGGCCCGACCCCGTGCCCGGACTGGGTGGTGACCGACCTGGTCGCCGAGGACACCGAACTCGGCGTGCTCAAGACCGGCAAGGAAGCCGAGGTCCATCTCCTCAGCCGGGAGGTTCCCGGTACCGACCGGTCGGTGTTGTTGGCGGCGAAACGCTATCGCAGCAACGACCACCGACAGTTCCACCGCGACGCGCAGTACCTCGAAGGGCGGCGGATGCGGCGTTCTCGGGAGAACCGGGCGATCGCCGGTCGCACCGCGTTCGGTCGCAACCTGATCGCCGAACAATGGGCGGTCGCCGAATTCGCCGCGCTGGGCCGACTGTGGTCGGCCGGCTTGCCGGTGCCCTATCCCGTGCAGCGGGACGGCACCGAAATCCTGTTGGAATTCTTCGGCACCTCCGAAGGGGAGGCCGCGCCGCGACTGGTCGACACCCGGTTGGCCGGGGACGAGCTGGCGTCGGTCTGGCACCACCTCCTGGCCGCGCTGGTCGCGCTGGCCGCCGAAGGGTTCACGCACGGTGACCTGTCCGCGTACAACGTCCTGCTGCATCGCGGCGAGCCGGTGCTGATCGATCTGCCGCAGTTGATCGACCTCGCGGCGAACCCGCAGGGCATCAGCATGTTGCGCCGCGACGTGCGCAACATCACCGACTGGTTCACCGGTCGCGGCCTACCGCCGGAAACCGCCGATCCTGACGCCGTGACCAGCATGTTGTTGACCGAAGCCGGACTGAGCAGCAGCTGATCGGCACGGTCGGTGACGGTCTCGGCGCGAACGCGGAGCGCCGTCACCGACCCAGGTGCACAGCACCCAATCCGATATCCGGTACAGTAGGTGACGCATCGAGATCAGCACCCCGCTGTGACTGCCGCCCCTAGGCCGGCGCCGATGCCCAACCCGCCAGTCCATCGGCGCGTCAGTGCGCCGGGCTCGTCCTTGTGATCAGCGCCGCATCTCTTATGTGGGGCATCCCCGAGACGTGCCACGTTTCGGAGGTTTTCGTATGCCCATGCCCGCATCCACTCGTCCGGACTACGGCCGTCGCAAGCCGCGACGCAGGCCGACCGGCAATGGTGGCGGCAACGATCGCCCGGTGAGCCGGTCCGTTCCGGTCATCCCGATCGAAGACGTTATCGAAGTACAGACCGGCCCCATGCCCTCCTTCGCGGAGCTGGGCCTGTCCACCCCGCTGCTTCAGGCGCTGACCGCTGCTGGTCTCGACACGCCCTTCCCGATCCAGGCCGCGACCCTGCCGGACGCCCTCGCCGGGCGCGACGTGCTCGGTCGGGCGCAGACCGGCTCCGGCAAGACGTTGGCCTTCGGGCTGGCCCTGCTCTCCCGGCTGGAAGGCGGCGTCGCCGCCCCCAAGCGTCCGCGTGCGGTCGTCCTGGTGCCCACCCGTGAGCTGGCCATGCAGGTCACCGACGCGCTCACCCCGTTCGCCCGCTCGCTGAACCTGTGGTGCCGCACCGTTGTCGGTGGCACCTCCTTCAGCCGCCAGGTCGACGCGCTGCGGCGCGGGGTCGACCTGCTGATCGCCACCCCCGGTCGGCTGTCGGACCACGTTCGCCAGGGCACCTGCATCCTGTCCGACGTGCAGTTCGTCGCCATCGACGAGGCCGACCAGATGGCGGACATGGGCTTCCTGCCCCAAGTCCGCGAGATCCTCGACCTGACCGACCCGAACGGCCAGCGGCTGCTGTTCTCCGCGACGCTCGACGGTGACGTCAACACCCTGGTCCGCAAGTACCTGAACAACCCGGTGACCCACTCGGTCGCGCCCGCCTCGGCGAGCGTCACCACGATGGACCACCACCTGCTGTTCGTGTCCGCCGAAGAGAAGCTGGACGTGATCACCGAGGTCGCCGCGCGCGAGGGTCGTACGATCATGTTCGTGCGGACCAAGCACCACGTCGACAAGCTGGCCAAGAAGCTGAACTCGGTCGGCGTCCGGGCCGGCGCACTGCACGGCGGCAAGGCGCAGAGCGCCAGGACCCGTATCCTCGGCGACTTCCGCGAGGGCTCCACTCCGGTCCTGGTCGCCACCGACGTCGCCGCGCGCGGTATCCACGTCGAGGACGTCAGCCTGGTCGTGCACGTCGACCCGCCGGCCGACTCCAAGGACTACGTGCACCGGTCGGGGCGGACCGCCCGGGCCGGCGCCACCGGGGTGGTGGTCAGTCTGGTCACCCCGGACAAGGCCAGTGCCGTGAAGCGGATCCAGCGGGACCTGGGCCTGCCCGCCGGGACCACGCCGCCGGAC
>CAJCJE010000210.1 GCA_903970565.1 Candidatus Melainabacteria bacterium
ACCCGACGCCCTCGGTGGTTCCGGCGGGCCATCGGCCCGCGCCGGCCGGAGTGTTATGGGTGGACGACCATCCCGAGCACAGCGCGGTCCAACTCGACCTGCTGCAACGGAACCGGGTCCTGGTACACACCGCGCGCAGTACCGAGGAGGCGCTGGAGAGCTTACGCAAGCGCCGGTACGAGATGGTGGTGTCCGGCATGATGCGCGAGGAGAACGGGAAGGCCATTCCGAACGCCGGCCTGGAGCTGGTCCGGGCGATCCGGATGCTGGACCGGGAGACCCCGATCGCGATCTACTCCAACGGTCACTCGGCCGGCATGTACGGCTCGATGGCCAGGGACGCCGGGGCGAACCTGCTGACCGGTTCCTGGTTCGAGCTGGCCGAGGAACTGCGCAGCCGGCAGCTGTTTCCGGCGCCGAGGACGAAGGCCGCCCGATCGCATCGAGGCTAGCGACACCGGGGCCGGACACACCTGTCCGGTCCGCGAACGCAAAGACGACCGGCCCCACGGCGTGTGCCGCAGGACCGGTCGATTGAACTACTGGGTCGGGTCAGTTCTTCGGCGCGGCACCGACCTGGTCGGTCAGCATCCGCAGCCCGCCGACCAGACCACCGATCAGGTCGCTCTCCTTGAACGAGGCGACCATGCCCATCGTGGCCAGCTTGCAGCCACGGTCGGGGAGCCGGCGGTAGGCCTCCTCGCCGGTGACGATCTCCAGCACCCGCTGGCCCGGCGACACCGCGATGAGCACCGAGTGCGTCGCCGCCGCGCCGAGGGAGGCGTGCAGCTGCTCGGCGGTGGCTCGGGTATCCGTGCCGAGGTTGCCGAGGTAGACGCTGAACTCCAGCCCGGTGGTGCGGGTGGACAGCGTCAGCGCCTCGTCGAGACGGGACAGCTGCACCGGGGTGAAGGGCACCGTCTGCGGCAGCGGCTTGATCTCCTTGGCGATGGAGATCCGGCCGCCGGGCATCACCGCCTCGCCCCAGGCCAGCTCGCGCTTCGGGGCGGCCGGGGCCTTGGCGACCGTGCCGTTGGACGAATGCTGCACCGCGGTTGCGGCGACCCCCTGTAGGGGTTTCGCGCTCACCTGTTCACCAGTTGCCACGAGCACCTCCCCGAGCGGTCCGGACCGGCTCACCGGTCTGGGCATCCTCGGCATCTTCGGACGATTGCGCATGAGCGTCATGCGAGCCGTGGCCGCCCAGATTGGCGCTCCACCAGACGGGGTCATAGGTCCACTCCTGGCCGGAGCGGTACTTCGGGCTGCGGGCCATCTTCGGTACCAGCGTCAGCAACGCGATCACACCGTAGATCGCGGCCGGGATCAGCACGAAGACGAGCACGGTCTGCACGACTGTCACGCGCAGTACGGTAGCTGATCGCTCCACGCGGCACGCATCGGCACGGCCATTGCGCTCCGTCGAGCCGGATCAGGTCCGCCGGATCGGTGCCGCCGGATCGGAGCCGGATCGCCATCGGCTCGACCGGAGGCGCGACCCCGGCCGTGGGCGCCGGCTCGGCGAGCCGGCGTTTCGCGGGCGGGACGAGATGAAACACGGTCCCTGCGGCTTTGACCATTCCCGGTCGGGAAAACACTCGGTAAGAGCAGTCACTGGGCTGAATGCAGGCGCTCCAGATGGCCGCAATCGCCAACCGGATTGGCGGCTTGTCCAACGAGAATAATCGCCGTACTTTTCACCTATACGGCCCTTGCGGGGCCGGGCCAGTTACCCTAAGCAGTACCAGACGCAAGGAGAATCCGTCATGAACACGGTCCTAACGTCCAATCGAGTGATCCCCTTTACCGCCTCGGAGAGGATCATCATTACGGACCGTATTAGTGGTACTCGGGTGACCGCGTTGGACGGCACCCGTGTCACCCGTCAGGACGGCACCCGCGTTACCGCACAGGACGGCACCCGCGTCACCGCACTGGGCACCCGCGTGACCGCACTCGGTACCAGGGTTACCCGGCAGGATGGGACCAGGGTCACCGCGCTGGGCACCCGCGTCACTCGCCAGGACGGCACCCGCGTCACCGCGCGTCAGGGCACTCGGGTGACCGCACACCACGGAACTCGCGTCACCGCGCTCGACGGAACCAGGGTGACCTCGCTCGACGGAACCAGGGTCACCGCGCTGGGTACCAGGGTCACCCGCCAGGACGGCACCCGCGTGACCGCGCGCACCGGTACCCGCGTCACGGCCTGCACCGGCACCCGCGTCACCCGCGCAGCGGTGCGCGGCTAGATCGATTGCCCGGCGGTGGCTACCTCAGATCGAGCCGACCCGGAGCCGACCGGGTAGCGCGGTCAGGCAGCCGGTTCACTGAGATAGGGCAGCCACTGCGGATCGGCCTTGGCCACCCCCGCGAGCAACCGCCAGTTGGCGCCACGCGGCGCGTTCGGCGTCACCGACAACTGCCAGCCGAGTTCGGAGAGCAGCTTGTCAGCCTTGCGGTGGTTGCACTTGGCGCAGCTGGCCACGCAGTTCTGCCAGGTGTGGGGGCCATTCCGGCTCCGAGGAATGACGTGGTCGATGGTCTCGGCCCGCGCGCCGCAGTACACGCAGCGGTAGCGATCCCGATACATCAGGCCGGCGCGCGTCAGCGGGACTCGCGCGCGATAGGGCACCCGGACATAGGCACTGAGTTTGATCACCGAGGGAGCCGCCACGGTCATCGCGGCCGAATGCAGCACGAGCCCGGTGGAATCACCGTGGATCACCTCGGCCTTGCCACACACGACCAGGATCACCGCGCGCCGCAGCGGCAGCGCGGTCAGCGGCTCGAAAGTTGCATTCAGCAGCAGTACCTGCCGTTTACCCCAAGGCGACGGCAGCCCGGCCTCACCGGGATGTTGACGCAGCTCCCCGCTCGGCGCGTGTGCTGACGCAGCGCCGATCGGGATCGGTTGTCGGTCGGGCACGCGCGACCACCTCCACCGGTATGCACTCAGTCGACCACAGATCACCCTCCAAAAGCACGTGCCTTTCGTGACGTGTCCCACAGCGGTGGTCGACAACCTGGTGAACGCCGGCCGTCCCCGGCGTGAAACGACCGGTGACAAGGCCGGGCGAGCACCTCGCGTGCTTGGGGTTTGTCGAGGCCGGGGCCTGTCTGACCGTAGGGTCGGCACCGCCGGAGGCATTCGACGACAACCCCGGTTGGAGGCAACAGGGTGACCACTCAGTTATTCAGCATCCCGCCGTCGTGCGTGAGCAACGATCCGGGCAGCTGGTGCGCGCAGGTCTGGGACAGCACCCACGTGGCCTGGCTGGCCGACCTGACCAACTGGGACTGGCTGGTCGCCGAGCCGCTCAAGATCGTGCTGATCGTGCTCGTCGCGCTGGCGGTGCGGACGGTGCTGCACCGGATGATCATCCGGTGCACCAGCGGCACCTACGGCAGGCGGCCGGCGATCCTGCGTCCGCTGAAGGAGCGCGCG
>CAJCJE010000211.1 GCA_903970565.1 Candidatus Melainabacteria bacterium
CGCCCTCCTTCGCCTCGCGCCACCAGCCAGCAATCAGCCCCGCCGCCCGCCGCCGCGAGTCGCCGGTACGAGGAACGGACGGGTAGCAGGCAACTGCGGCAGCGCGAAGCGTACGCGCGACGACCGACACCGGCCGGGCCACAAACAGTGGCCCAGACGACCCCAGCAGGTCCGTCACCGGATGAACGTCTGCTCGCGACTATCGACCCTGAGCCACGGATCGTGGCATACAGTGACCTGGCGTGGGTAGGTGGCGAGCGAATGAGGACGACGCGTGACCCAGCCGGAAACCTTGACGCTCGACGGCTCCGTCGAGCGCATCGTGCACGTGGCCCCGGACGGCACCACGATCGCGCGACTCACCCGCACCGAGCCCGACGCCTCGCCCGCGACCATCGTCGTGGCCGGCCTGGCGCTGGAAGGGGTACGACCCGGCGAGACGCTCCGGGTCACCGGCCAGTGGCGGGTCAGCCACCGCTACGGGCACACCTTTCGCGTCCAGGATTGTCAGCAGGTCCAGCCGGCCAGCGTTTATGCGATCCGCTGCTACCTCGGATCCGGACTGATCAAAGGCATCGGCGCCAAGTACGCGCAGGCCATCGTCGAGCGCTTCGGCACTGAGACCCTTACCGTCATCGACCAGAGCCCGCATCGGCTCCTGGAAGTCGAGGGGATCGGACCGGTCCGGCTGGAGAAGATCACGACCGGATGGGCGGAACAGCGCGCCATCCGCGAGGCGATGATCTTCCTCCAGGGCGTCGGAGCCTCGCTCGCGCTGGCCGCGCGCATCCACCACGAGTTCGGCAGCGACACGCTGCGGGTCGTCCAGCACGAGCCCTACACGCTAATTGACCGCGTGCACGGCATCGGGTTCAAGAAAGCCGACGCCATCGCGAAGAACGTCGGGATCCCCGAACACAGCCTGATCCGCCTGCAAGCCGCACTCCTGTACGTGCTGGATGAGCAACGCGCGAACACCGGCCACTGCTTTTCCTACTACAGCAGCCTGCTCGCCGAAGCAGCGAAAGAGGCCGACCAGCCGGCCGAGATGCTCGTCGATCCCCTGCACCGACTGCGTGACCAGCGCCGGGTGGTCATCGAGCACCTATCGAACGAACCCGACGGCGTGGTGGTGTACCCGGCGTGGCTGCATCGTGCCGAAGTCGCCGTCGCCGACCACCTCGTGCGACTCATGCACGGCACCTCGACCATGCCGCCCGCCGTGCAGCGCCACCTGGACTCCGGCACGCTCGGCGAGCGGGGCGGCGTCGTCCTGGACGAGCACCAACGCGTCGCGGTGTCGATGGCGCTGACCAGCACGGTGTCGATCCTGACCGGCGGCCCCGGATGCGGCAAAAGCTTCACGGTCGGGGCCATCGCCGCCGCAGCCCGCGCCGGGGGAGCGACGATCGCGCTGACGGCCCCGACCGGTCGCGCGGCCCAACGACTCACCGAACTGACCGGCATGCCCGCCCATACCATCCACCGCCTCGTCTACGGACGTCGCGACGCCGCCGAATCGGGCGAGCTGTTCACCGTCGGCGACGCGCTCGCCGCAGACCTGGTGATCGTCGACGAAGCGTCCATGGTCGACGTGACCATCGCCGCGAAGTTCCTCGCCGAGCTCCCCACCGGCTGCCACCTGCTGTGGGTGGGCGATGTCGACCAGCTCCCCAGCGTCGGGCCCGGCAGAGTGCTGGCCGACCTGCTCGACACCGACCGCATACCGCGCACCCGGTTGACGACCATCTACCGGCAAGGGCCCGGCAGCCGGATAGCCCAGGCCGCCCACCAGGTCCTGCAGGGCCGCAGATTCGACAACAACGCCGAAGTCTGGTTCGTTGCCGTGGACGAACAGGCGCATCCCACGCTGGTGGACCTGGTCGTGGACATGGCTACCCGGCGGGTGCCCGCCAAACAGAACGTCGCACCGAGCGACGTGCAAGTCTTGTGCCCCAGCAAGAGAAGCACCAACGGCGCCACGGTGCTCAGCCGCACCATCCAAGACGTGCTGAACCCGCACCAGGAAGGCCAACCCGAGTACTGGGCGGACGACCGGCCCTTTCGGGTCGGCGACAAGGTCATGCCGATCCGCAACGACTACCGGCGCGGCGAACGCGGCGTGTTCAACGGTGCCGTCGGCACCATCACGGACATCGACCTCACCGAACGCCGCGTGCGCGTTCTTTTGGATGACCAACAATCCGCGCTTTATGAGTTCGACGAACTCGACCAACTCGCCCACGGGTACGCGATCACCGTGCACCGCTCGCAAGGCAGCGAGTACCCGTACGTGGTCATCCCCTTGAGTCGCCGCGATCCGTACATTCTGCTGCGTCGCAACCTGCTCTACACCGCGTTCACCCGGGCGAAGAAGGCTGTGATCATCGTGGGCCACGACAGTGCGCTGAGCATGGTGCTGGGCAAGCCCACCGCTCGCCGCAATACCTGCCTCACCGCACGCCTTGCCGAACAGCTCTTCGACCGGGCACCGGTGGACGGGGCTCGACAGCTGCCGGTGTTCTGAGTAGCGGCGCTACCGGGTTGTGCGCGGAGCGGGCCGGCGTTGCTGATGGCAGGACTTGCGAGGTGAACCGTCCTTGCAGCGGCAGTCTGCCCAGCCTTGGCCCCACAGGTGGGCAGGGCCGGGCGCGCCGGTTCCCGCGCCCGATATGCCGGTGCGGTGCGGGCACAGGAGATGCCGGCGCTGGCTGGTCATCGCCGGCAACGCCGCTGACGTCGCGCCACACGTGGGTCACCATGCCCTGCTGGGTCAGCTCGGGATGTAGCTCACGCAGCTCGGTGACCCGGTGTCCGGCTCGGACGTGCCTGGGCGGCTCGGCAGAATCGTGAGCACGGCGGCGGCTGCTGGGCCGATGACCGAGGCAGCGACCGCCCAGCTGGGGCTTGAGTGTGCAACGTGTTTCGTTGTCGGACACATAATCGCAGGTCGGGGATGGCATGGGACAAACCGCCGTCGATGTCGGCGCCGTCATCGCGCGACGTGGCGCAGCGTGCTGGTTGCGAAGGTCGGCGTGGTGGCACGCTGAATTGGACTTGTTGAAGGTGACCATGCACCCCGTTGCATCGAAGCACATGGTCTCGACCACGGCCCGTCCGCGATTTTGTGCCACCCCACTCCACCGCCCGCCCAGTACCCCGCTGGGCCACCGGCGCCATGCGCGACACCCTCAGCACACCGAAAACCCAGAATCGCGCTTCGTAGCTCTCCAGAGGCCACGCGAATACGCCGATAAGGGGTCCGTGAGGGAAACACGTCAGCGGCTCCATGCCTGGAAAGCCAGCAACTCTCTTGCTGTCGCCTGCTCGAGTGCGTCAGACCCGCGTGCTGGGAGCGGAGCGGTCGCCATCGCGGTGGCGGTCACCCTATGGAATGTCAGGCAGTCGGCGGCGCCGGCATGACCGCGCCAGGCGCGGACCGCACGTGGGAACGCGTGCGGGAGGAGTTGGGAGAGAGGGTGCTGGCGCTGTTTGACTTGGACGACCGGGACCGGCCCGCGGCGCGGGTGTTGCGCGCTCGGGCCGCCCGGTCGGCCGGATGCACTATCGCCTTCCTGGAACACTTTCCCGTGCGTACCAGATGGTGGTCAAGGCTGGAGCGCCACTGGATGGCCAAACACGCGGTGCGTGCGCTGCGTCGAGCTCGAACATCGCAGTACCCGGAAATGGCCGAGCTGGTCAGCGACACGGTCCGTGGAACTCGGGAGGTCTTGGCCTTGATGGACTGGGTCAAGGCGAATCCCGAGGCGTGGCTGGCTCAGAATAATCTCTTGCCGTGACCGACACCGCGAAATGGTCATCACAGTCAGATTTGCCCGAGGACTGCCGTTGAGATTGTCCTGAGTGGATAGTTCCGTGGGTGAAACTGGCGACCGCGCAATGGCAGCGTAGTCGGCCTCATTCCCGGAGGATGATCAGGTCGGCACCTAGTGGATGTGGACCTCGTTCCACGACATTGAGCCTGATCGGCTTCATGGTGTCGCCGTATTTCATCGAGCGCAAGTGGGCGCGTCCCACCACAGCGGGTTTGCTTGAGAATGGCGACGTCGCCGCCGCGGTGACAGAATTGCTGCCCTCGCCTTTCCTGCTCGGCGAACCGCTCTGGATGAGTGTTCAGGAGATGCCGCCAGTGCCGTTGCCCTGCCCGTACGCAGAGACCGACCTGAGAGGGAGGCGCTGAGCGAAACCCGGTGCGGAGTAGCGAGAGGATCGTCCATATCGTGACGGAACGGCCGCCGGTCCGGCGCACGACCGACAGTTGGGTCGCGCGCCGGCCCTTGGTCCGAAGGGTCATTGTTCGCGGTTCAAGACCATATGTGGGTAGCCGCGGTGGATCTGTGCACCCAGCTTGATGTTGAACGTCGTGATCAGGGCGTCGAGCTGGGTGATAGCGTCGGCTGGGTGCTCGGCTTCGCCTTTGAACTCGAACTCCACGAACGTACCGAGGTCAGCAACCGTGTCGAAGGCGATCTCC
>CAJCJE010000212.1 GCA_903970565.1 Candidatus Melainabacteria bacterium
CAGGGCCACAGTCGTATTGCCTCAAGGTAAGCCCGTGTAGCCAGGGCTGGACGGGGCGCGGCGGGTCATCTATCGTCGACCCTCCTAATACAGAACGACCGTTCGGTTTTCGTCGTCGGTCGCAGCCACGGGAGACGTGACGTGCACCCCTATCAGGACGACCGCCGGCCGGTGCCGGCGCGGGTGGAAGACCTGCTGGCCCGGATGACGCTGGAGGAGAAGGCCGGTCTGCTGTTCCACAGCATGGCGATGGTCGGCCCCGGCGGGAGCCTGCTGCGACCCGGGCAGGCCGGCGGCCTGCCGGTGGACAGGATCGCCGAACAGATCAGCGAGCAGCAGCTCTCCCACTTCAACCTGCTGGGCGCGGCGACCCCGCGCGAGATCGCCACCTGGCACAACGCCGTGCAGGAACTGGCCGCGCGGAACCGGCTCGGTATCCCGGTCACGCTCTCCTCCGATCCTCGACACGGCTTCGTCGCCAACCCGGCCGCCAGCGCCGCGGCCGGCCAGTTGTCCCAGTGGCCCGAGCCGCCCGGCCTGGCCGCCACCCGCGACCCCGACCTGGTTCGCGCGTACGCCGACGTGGTCCGCCGCGAGTTCTCCGCGGTGGGCATCCGGGTGCTGCTGGGCCCCACGGCCGACCTCGCCAGCGACCCGCGGTGGGCCCGCACCATCGGCACGTTCGGCGCCGACGCCGACCTGGTGGCCGAGCTGACCGTCGCCGTCGTCGAGGGCCTGCGAGGACCGGAGCCGGGGCCGACGTCGGTGGCGGCGATGCTCAAGCACTTCCCCGGCGCCGGACCGCAGAAGGACGGCGAGGACGCCCACTTCCACTACGGCCGCGAGCAGGTCTACCCCGGAGGCCGTTTCGACCTGCACCTGGAGCCGTTCGTCCGGGCGCTGGCCGCAGGCGTCTCCCAGGTCATGCCCTACTACGGCATACCGGTGGGCCTGGACGGCGTGGAGGAGGTCGGCTTCGGCTTCAACCCCGCCATCATCACCGGCCTGCTGCGCGACGAGCTCGGCTTCGAGGGCATCGTCTGCACCGACTGGGGACTGGTCACCGACGGGGAGATCTTCGGCAGTCCCATGCCCGCCCGAGCCTGGGGCGTAGAACACCTGGACCAACTCGGCCGGGTCGAGCGCATCCTGCACGCCGGCTGCGACCAGTTGGGTGGGGAGTCCGCACCGGAGCTGGTCGTCGAGCTGGTCCGGACCGGCCGTGTGTCCGAGGAGCGTCTGGACGTCTCCGTTCGACGACTGCTGACCGAGAAGTTCCGGCTGGGCCTGTTCGAGCACCGGATGGTCGACGTGGACGCCGTCGACGGCCTGGTCGGCGACGCCGCCTCGGTCGCCGTCGGCGTCGCGGCGCAGCACCGCTCGGTCGTCGTGCTGACCAACGGGGACGCGCCGGACGGCACCGCGGTCCTGCCGCTGCGGCCGGGGTGCCGGCTCTACGTCGAGGGAGTCGACGCCGCAGTGGCCGCGCGGTTCGCGGCCGTGACCGACGACCCGGCCGACGCCGACGTCGCCCTGCTGCGCGTGGGTGCCCCGTTCGAGCCGCGCACCGAGGGGTTCGAGGCATTCTTTCACGCCGGCTCGCTGGAGTTCCCGGTCGCCGAGCAGGACCACATCCTGGCCCTCGCCGCGCGGCTGCCCGTCGTGCTCGACTTGTTCCTGGACCGCCCGGCCGTCGTGGCTCCGTTCGCCGGGCGGGTCGCCGCGCTCGTCGGTGACTTCGGCGCCAGCGACCGCGCGGTCCTCGACGTACTGTTCGGCCGGGCGGCGGCCGGCGGGCGACTGCCGTTCGACCTGCCCGCGTCAATGACCGACGTCCGCCGCCAGCGCGAGGACGTGCCCTTCGACGCGCAGGACCCGACCTTCGCCTACGGCGCCGGACTGCGTCTGGCGGCCCGGCCGGACGCGGATCGGTACACCTACAGATCGTGAGCGGTGGTGGTGCCGGCGGCGCGGGCGTGCCGGAACACCGATCGCGAAACAGTCACCTCCGGACCCGCGACCGGATCAGGACATCTCGCTGGGGCTGAGGCAGTCGCGGACCGCTGCCGCGAGTCGGCTCAGATGTGGTTGCTGGAGGAGCGTGAAGTGGTTTCCCGGCACGGGGATGGTTCTCAGGTTGGGCAGGAGCTGCGAGTTCCAGCCGTTGTGGGGGTCGTGGAGGGGCAGGGTGATGTGCCGGTCTCCGCGCAGGACCGGGGGAAAGCCGTCCGTGGCTTTGAAGAGGGTGACGGGCAGGTCGGAGGGCGGTGGCTGGTAGCACACGTACGCTTCCAGGCTGGCCTGGTAGGTGCTGAGCATGGCGAGGACGAAGCTCTCGTGGGGCAGCATTCCGGTGGCGCCGAGGAGACGGGCGAGGTGTGCGCGCTGGTGCTCGGGGGAGGCGTCATCGCGGCCACGAACCCGGCGGTGACGGCGGCCATGCCCCGCCACGCGCCGGCGCCGCAGCCGGGACCCGCGGCCAGCCCCAGCCCCAGCGTGGCCAGCGCGCCCACGGTCACCAGCGTCTCGCGCGCCATGTGGTACTGGACGTGGCCTTCCCCGTGGCGTACCTGCGGCGCTCGGTAGGTGTCGTCGGTGAGGTGCGTGACGGTCTGCCACACCGACGGCAACGCCGTCGCGATCCCGGCCAGCGCCAGCGCCGACCACCCGCTCCCGGGTGTTTCTCGCCGATTCCCGCATCGCGCTACCCCTCTGCTCAGCTGCTGTCGAGTGGCCGAGCCCTGGTTCAACGCATTCACCGACGGGCACTGAGCGCCCGGGCCCGTCGTCCCCTCAGCCGACCAGTTGGCCGGCCGTGGACGTGCTGGTCTCGTGCAGGTGCAACTGACGGGCCAGGTTGATCACCATCTCGTTGAGGTGATCCGTGTCGGTCGCGGTGCCGTAGACCTGGAAGTCGGGGCGTA
>CAJCJE010000213.1 GCA_903970565.1 Candidatus Melainabacteria bacterium
CCGGGGGCAGCTGGCCGGTCGTCTCCGCCGGGGAGGGCGGGCTGATCGGGCGGCGCATCGGGGCCGGGTGCGGGCTCAACGGGCCGGGCACCTGCTGTCGGGCGACGGCTTCGGCGGCGGCGACGGCCTCGGCGACCTTCGGGTCGGAGGTGGTGTCGAACCAGTCCTTGATCGACTCGTCGTGGTCGTCGGCGGCCGCGGCGGTCTCGCTCGGGTCGTACTTCGGCGGTTCGTAGCGGAACACGCCGTCCGAGCCGGGTGCGCCGAGCATCTTCGCGAAGCCCTCCAGGGCCTTGCCGAAGTCGGTGGGGATCATCCACACCTTGTTCGCGTCGCCCTGCGCCATCTGCGGCAGCGTCTGGAGGTACTGGTAGGCCAGGACCTCGGGGGTGGGGCGGCCGGCCTTGATCGCGGCGAACACCTTCTCGATCGCCTTCGCCTGGCCCTGCGCCTGGAGGTAGCGGGCGGCCCGCTCACCCTGGGCGCGCAGGATGCGGGACTGCCGTTCGGCCTCCGCGGCCAGGATCGCGGCCTGTTTGGCGCCCTCCGCGGCGAGGATCTGCGACTGCTTCTGTCCCTCGGCGGTCTTGATCTGCGCTTCCCTTGTGCCTTCGGAGGTGAGGATCATCGCGCGCTTCTCCCGTTCGGCGCGCATCTGCTTCTCCATCGAGTCCTGGATGGAGGCCGGCGGCTCGATCGCCTTCAACTCCACCCGCGCGACCCGAATCCCCCACCGGCCGGTCGCCTCGTCCAGCACGCCACGCAACTGCTGGTTGATGTTGTCGCGGGAGGTCAGGGTCTCCTCCAGGCTCATCCCGCCGACGAGGTTGCGCAAGGTCGTGGTGGTCAACTGCTCCACGCCGACGATGTAGTTGGAGATCTCGTACACCGCCGCGCGCGGGTCGGTGACCTGGAAGTAGACGACGGTGTCGATGGAGACCGTCAGGTTGTCCTCGGTGATCACCGGTTGCGGCGGGAAGGACACCACCTGCTCGCGCAGGTCGATCCTGGCCCGGACCCGGTCGAAGAACGGCGCCAGGAAGTTCAGGCCGGGCGCGGCCGTGGTGCGGAACCGACCGAGTCTCTCGATCACCGCGGCCTGCGCCTGCGGGATCACCACCAGCGACTTCACCGCCACGATGAGTACGAAGACGACGACGACGACGGCAACGATGAGCGCGATCACACTGTCCTCCACATTACGGTCCGCCCCAGACGACGGCGGTAGCCCCCGAGATACTCATGATGGTGACCGATCGGCCGGTGTCCAACACCTCGGTCTCGTCGTAGGCGCGTGCCGACCACAGCGCCCCGTCGATCTTCACCTGACCGGTGTGTGCGTTCACCGTCGTCACCACGACCGCCTTCGCGCCGACGAGGGCCTCGATGTTGGTCTTGTGGTGTTCGGTGGAGTGCATTGCGCGCACCAGCGCGGGCCGGACCAGGGTGATCCCGCCGCCCGCGACGACGGCGAACACGACCGCGCCCAGCGGCAGTCCCAGGCCCAGCGCGCTGGCCACGGCCGCGGCCAACGCGGCCACGCCGAGCATGACCAACACGAAGGCCCCGGAGAGCACCTCGGCGACCACCAGGAGTATCCCGATGATCAACCACACCACAGCGGCCATACCCCCATCGTGGCAGAAAGTGACCGTCCGCACCCACCCGCCAGGCGGTGGAGATCGTGGCAGAGACCAAGGCGTGACACGGCCGTGGCCGAGGGAGCACCCTCGACCACGGCGTCACCACACCTGGGGTGGAGGCTGATCACGCGGCGCGCAGTGCCTCCGACAGTTTCACCCTGGCCCCGGTGCGCAGCACGCCGTTGCGGTAGACCCGGCCGGCCAGCCACAGCAGCACCGGGATCAGCAACACCGCCAGCGCCACGGCCAGCCCGTACTGCCAGAACGGCACCACGCCCATCGCGATGCGCATCGGCATCAGGGTCGGCGCGAACATCGGGATCAGCGACATGACCAGCGCGATGGTGTTGTTCGGGTTCGAGGGGACCACGGTGATCCCGACGACCCAGGCGGCGATGACGAACATCAGGATCGGCGTCACCACCCCCGCGGCGTCCTCCTGCCGGGAGACCAGCGCGCCCGCGGCGGCGAAGGCCAGCGCGTACATCAGGAATCCGAGGATGTACCAGACGATCAGGCCGATCACGGCGCTGGCCGCGCCGGAGATGTTGGGCAGTACGCCCGTGGCGCTGCCGGCGATCAGCCCGACCGCGCCGTAGACGATCATCTGGATCAGCCCGACCGCGCCGATGCCCAGCACCTTGCCGGCCATCAGCTGCCAGGGCCGGACGGTGGCCAGCAGCAGTTCCACCACGCGCGAGGACTTCTCCTCCACCACGCCCTGCGCGACCATCTGGCCCAGGGTCAGCAGGGTGAAGTAGATCAGCGCGCCGGCGGCGATGCCGATGCCGATGCCCTGCGCGTTGTAGGGCTCCTGCGGTTGCAGGGACTGCACCTGGGCGGTGGAGTCGGCCACCGCGCGGTCGACCGTGGCGGGGTTGCCGCCGAGGTGGGTGATCTGTTCGTCCAGGGCGATCTTGCTGGCCAGCACGTTCACCGCGGACTGGAGCTGGCTGTCGATGGTCTTCTTGACCACGACCGTGAGCGAGCCGTCCGGGTTGAGCAGCACCAGCGCGTCCAGGCTGCCGCTGGTGACCTGTGCCTGCCCGGCCGCGACGTCGGCGACGGTGTGCGTGGTGACGGTCAGGCCGACCGCCTGCGCGGTCTGCGTCAGGGGCGCGGCCAGCGCCGGGGTGAGCACGCCGACGTTGTCGGTGGAGGGTCCGGAGGCGTTGATGAAGTGCAGGACCAGGATCACGGCGAGTACGACCAGGGCGGTGATGGCGGTCAGGACGCGGAAGGCCTTCGAGGCCAGCCGGGTGGTGATCTCCCGGCCGGCGACCAGGCCGACCGGCCGCCACGTGCTGGTGGAGTCCGGTCCGTCGCCGGTGGGGTTCATGCTGCCTTCTCCTCGGTGTGCCCGTGCTCGGTGACGACGTTGCGGAACAGTTCCGACAGCGACTGGCGCTGCCGGGCGAACTCGTGCACCGGGCCGGCGGCGAGCGCGGCCCGCAGGACGAGTTGGTCATCGACGTCCGTGGCCAGGCGCAGCAGGGTGTGCTCGCCGCGGTGTTCCACGACGGTGACTCCGGGCAGGCGGGTGGCCCAGGTGTCCGGGGCGGCCGGGCTGACCACGAGAAGGTGGTCGGCGCCGCCGGAGCGCAGTTCGTCGATGGTGCCCAGGGCCTCCATGTGACCGCCGCGGACGATGCCGACCCGGTCGCAGAGTCGTTCGACCAGGTCGAGCTGGTGGCTGGAGAACACCGTGGGCACGCCCTGGTCGCATTTTTCCCGCAGGACCTGGCTCATCACGTCCACCGCGACCGGGTCCAGGCCGGAGAACGGCTCGTCGAGCACCAGGATCGCCGGGTCGTGCACCAGCGCGGCGGCCAGCTGGACCCGCTGCTGGTTGCCCAGGCTCAGTTTCAGCACGTCGTCGTCGCGGCGGGCGGCCACCCCCAGGCGCTCCAGCCAGTCGTCGGTGGCGCGGCGGGCGGTCTTCGGGCCCATGCCGTGCAGG
>CAJCJE010000214.1 GCA_903970565.1 Candidatus Melainabacteria bacterium
TCGGATTGGAACCCGCCGATGTTCTTCTCGAATGTGAAGGACGGCAACAGATTTGCGGTCGATATCGTGTGCGCGTACGGAGCCGCAGTGCCGGAGACGGTGTCGACGCCCAGCGCGCCCGCGAGCAGCTGAATACCCTGGGTGGGAAACAACGGTCCTTCGACGTTGCCGGAGAACTTCGCTTCACCCGTCAGGTTGTAGAGCTGAAGGTCACGGACGTTGGCCATCACCTCGGGGCTGAACCACCCCGGATCGTGCTCGATGCTGCACGACATGGCAGGCAGGAAAAACCCCGCCGTAACTGGAACGCCGAAGGCTACTTCCTTGCTCCAACCGACAGCCGAGAGGCTGCCAGACCGTTCCTGAACGGTCGAAAAACCCACAAACCTCCTACGGGTTCACATCCTGGGTGCGCTCGGCCCGGCCCGGTGACTTCTTGACTGACCGCACGTGCGCGTGCTGTTGGTAGGACTCGGCTTGGTCATCAGCGACTTCGAACACCTCGCCTGGCTCGACCGTGCCGACCGGTGGGCCGAAGCTCACGGCGATGGGACCGACGTAACGCAACTGCATCGTCTGCTCCTTAGCCCTGCTGGCGAAAGGTGTTGGCCACCGCGTCGCTAACGTCGTCAACGACCTCGGTCTTCTTCTCGGCCAGCACGCGCTCCTGAAACGGATTCGCGCTCGCGCCGGGGTGATTGACCGCCCAGTGCTGGTGCTCGCCGGTATCGTCGGTCCACCGCAGCGGGTAGGGGCCGTGCGGGAGAATCCGGTGCGGTGGGGTACCGCGGACTACCCACTTCGCCCAGGGCACGTGCGCCGCCCATTCAATGCGCAGCGCGCTGTCCTGCTCGGTCGCGCTGTAGTCGATCGAGTCGGCCAGTTCGCCGGGTGCACCCCGCTCAGGGTGATCCCAAGCCGGCTTGCGTGGGCTGGCATCGCGCAGTGCTTCAGTCAGGCGCGGTCCGGCGGTCTCGGTGATCCGGGTGGCGGCCTCGTTCCAGTTCCAGCGAAACAGCGCGTTGTCGAACCAGTCGCCCTCGCGGCGGATGCTGGCCCTCATCCCGCCACCCATTCCTCGGCCGTCGTGGTCAACCGCGCGACGTAGTACACGAGCCGCTGGCCGCCGGCCGTCTTCTCTGGTGGGGCGCTGTACTTGAGGTCGTCGCCGATCGCGTTGAGTTGGCTTTCCTCACCGGTGGTCGGATCGGTGATCATCACGTTGATCGGGTCATGGTGCAGCGCCTTGATGACCGCACTCACGATCAGTGGGAACTCCTGGTCGACACCGGGACGTGCGCCGATGTTGGCCGTGGTCTCGTAATGCAGATAGAGATCGACCAGCCATTTGAAGCGCTGGAACCCCTCCGGACGGGTGAACGTCTCCTGATTCGCGCTCATCCGTTCCGACCACACATAGACGACCGGCTTGCTCAGCGGCGTCACGGCCGAGGGCTGCACCATTGCCGACAGCGTGACGGTCTGCGTAGGCAGCACGACCGGCAGTCCGTCGATGACAGCCTTGACGTGTTGCAGGACGGCGTTGAGCGACATCAGATGATCCGCGCATAGTCGCGCAGGGTCAGTTGCGCTTGCGCCCTCAGCGACGATGCACCGCCGGACGTCGTAACCTGGCTGCCGGCCAAGCTCCCCATCTGGAGGCTGGAGGCGCCCGCGTCGAGCACCTGGGCCGCCGCCAAGTTGATGGTGGCCAGACTGATGTCCTGGGGTAGCGCGGAGATCACTACGCCCGCCGTGTGCTCGAACTGCGTCGGGGCCAGCAGGGTCAGCGTGCCGGGACCGGTCGGGACGCTCACCGGCACCGCAGCGTCGGGCGGCCAGTTGACCGGGTTGGCGGCCGCCACGGATGCGACCTGGACGACTTCCGTACTGGCGTCGTCGTACAAGAACACGCTCGCGCCGGCCATACCCGTCACGTCGTCCACCGGAACCGACAGTGCGCCGGCCGCCACGGCGTCGGTGATGCCGGCATGCGGCCAGCCGTTGAGGTAGGCCACCTGAAGCCGTAGCGTGTCCCGACCACCGAAGGACGGCAGATACGCTCGGGAAATCTCGATCTCCGAGGGCCCCGCGCCGGCCGCTCCGGGAGCTGAAGTGCCGAACGTACCGATGAGCTGTGTCCGGGCGCGGATGGCGCTCGCAGGAATCGGGGTCCAGACCGGCGGAAACGACGAGGCCGGCGACCACTGGCCTCCGATGATCTGGATCACGGGCCACCGCGAGGCCAGCAGTGTGGCGGCGTTGGCGTGCACGGTGATCCGGTAGTCCGGGCCAATTTCCTCCTCGACGTCCAGGGTCGCCCGCAAGGGTTGGTTACAGGTCCGGTCGACGTCGTTGGTCGCCCTCCAGCAGATGTTGAGTTGTTCGGCCTGCTGCTCGGCGGCAGTTGCGTTGGGCGCCGGGATCATGTCCCAGGGGATACCGGTCGGTGCGCGCTGCAACATGCTCGGGACGACGTAGGGAGTGGCGACAACCTCACCGTTCCTTCCGAATGCACCGCTTGCATAACCAGGCGCCGTCAATCCATTGGGCGTGGCGTTCGCAGACGAGGTTCAAGCACGCCGCGCAATGGATGATCCCTACGGGACGACCTCGCCGGCGATGAACACCGCCGCACAGCGCACAGCCAGTGCGCCCGATCCCCATCAGCGCCTCGGGTTCCGCGTGCTCGGGCGCGGGGCCGGCGCTGGAGCGGGGGTGACGCCGGACTGCTGCGCCCCGATCATGGCGACCAGGCTCTGCAAAACGTCGGGCAACTGGGCAAGGCCCTGGAGCATGGAGCGATTCGCGTCGGCCTGCTGGGATTGCAGGACACGGGCCTCGTCGGAGGTCAGAGGCGCCGGCTGGTCGGCCGGTCCCCACAGTTCATGACCGCGCAACGACACGACGCAGTCCGGGCAGTCGACGATGAACTCGCCGGTCTTCGGCCGCTCATGGATGGTCCCGCAGGGGCCGGCGTAGGCGGTGATCGAGCTGGCAGCCTTCAGGGCCATCAGGTCTCCTTGAGGTAGCGCCCACAACGCGGGCAGCTGGACGAGAATCGGTGCGGAAGGAACCCGCAGGCGCACCGGTCGCCAGATCCTTCGCCGAATCCAGTAATGCGTGCGTGGATATACCGCTTGCCGTTACTGGCGATCTGCTCGGCGTGCGCCGAATTGTCCACGTGGATGTGGCCGGTGGAATCCGCGAGGTAGCGGGTTCCGTCGCGTTCCATGGTGATACCACGACAGTCGCGAGGAAGAGTGAAGTCAGACATGGCTCCGCATTCCGAGCGGGGGCTGAGCCGAAACCCATCCCCCGCTCCCTATGTCGATCAGTTGTACGGAGTGGAGGCCGACCGCTGAATTCCGCCGAGAATGGCGTTGTACTGCGGGGCCTTGCAGAACAAAGCGCCATACAGCGCGATCGAGTAGCGGAACGTCATGTCAATCACTGGCCACGAAATGGAGATGTAGTCTTGGACGTTGTTGACTTCCCAAACATTGCCCACGTTGGCCCACGGCTGGGACAGCGTGTAACTGTTCAGGAAGGCGTTGCCCTGGACCAACCATGGGTGGACCATGATCTTGACGATCGCGCGGGTAACCGGGTTGACGACCTGGCCGACGGCGGCGCCGCTGGTGATGTTGGTGACCTGGTCCTGGCTGACGGTCAACAGGTACTGCTGCCCGGCCCGGTTGGTCACGATGTCGTCGGAGAGGTTGCCGACGTCGGAACCTTCCGCCCACAGGTCGGCCGGGCTGACCCGGAAGCCGCCCGAGGTGGCGAAGTTCGAACCGCCGAATCCTGCCGCCGTGGTGCCGCCGTCCCACATCGCTTCCAGGGCGGTGTTGATGACGTTCAGCGACAACGTGGCGCCTACGGCCTTGTTGACGTAGGAACCGAGGAACGGTCCACCCGCAGCGGCGTTCGGGTACACGCCGTTGTTCATGGCGTGGCCGCTCACAACGCTCAACATGCCTTCGTAGGCGTTGGGCTGGCCGGTGCCGGTGTCCGCCACAGGCGGGTTGGGCCCCGTGGTCGGGGCGGTCGGCCCCTGCACGGTGTAGCGGACGCCGCCAATCTCGGAGCCGGAGAGGAACATCGCGGCGTTCACCGGCTGGGTGCTACCCGCGCCGACGTAGATGTTGTACGCCAGTC
>CAJCJE010000215.1 GCA_903970565.1 Candidatus Melainabacteria bacterium
TGCTCGTCACCGTGCTCGGCGTCAACCTCGACTGGGCCTGGGCGGTCGTCGGGGGAGCGGTGATGGTGCTCGTCGGGGTGGTCGTCCTCAGCAGAAGAAAGGCGTCTGCCGCGATCCGGACCACCGCCTGGATTCTGCTGCTGTGCGGGATGCTGACCGCCGTGGTGACCGGCTCCCGGCTGCACGCGGACGCGAACAATCCACTTCGGACGATGGCCGCGCGCGGTGACAGTGTTCAACTGCGGATCGAACTCGACGGCGTGCCGAAGCCGATCTCCAGCCCAGGATTCGCCGGCCGGGCGGGCGGGGTCCGCACCGTCCTGATCGACGCCACCGCGCAACAGCTGATCCAGCATGGTCGTGCCGGCCCGGCCGAGGGTTCGGTGCTGCTGCTCGCACCGGTCCGAGGCTGGTCCAACCTGTTGCGCGGGCAGCAGGCCGACGCCTCCGGCGTGCTGATGCCACCCGAGTACGACGGCACCGTGGCCGTGTTGCGGGTACGCGGCAGCCCTCGTCAGGTCAGCGCGGCCTCGGTGACCCAACGCGCCGCACAGGCCCTGCGCAACGGACTGCGCGCGGCGGCCGGTTCGCTCTCCGGTGACGCGCAGGGGCTGCTCCCCGGCGTGGTTATCGGCGACACCAGCGGGCTGCGGCAGCCGGTGATCGACGACTTCCGCACCGCCGGCATGGCCTACCTGCTCGCCGTCGGCGGCTACCACTTCATGATCGTGTGCGGTGCGCTGCTGTGGCTGTTGCGCCGATTCATCGGGCCGAGGCTCAGCGCGGTGCTGACCGGGTTGGTGCTGCTCGCGTTCTTCGAGGTCGCCGGGCCTAAACCCAGCGTCCTGCGGGCCGCGCTGATGGTCGGTGTCGGTCTGCTGGCGCTGGCGACCGGTCGTCGCCGGTCGGCGTCCTCGGCACTGGCGGCGAGCATCCTGCTGCTTCTGCTGTGGCAACCACAGTTCAGCGGCAACGTCCAGTTCGCGCTGTCCGTACTGGCCACCGCGGCGATGGTGTTGCTGGCCAAACCGACCGCCGAGGCGTTGCACCGACGCGGCGTGCCGGCCGGGTTCGCCGAACTGATCGCGGTCGCGCTCGTCGCGCACCTGATGACCGCGCCGTTGGTCGCGGCCGGCTATGGCCAGTTCAGCCTGGCAGCGGTCGGCGCGAACGTGCTCGCCGAGCCGGCTTTCGTGCCGGTGATGGTGCTCGGGGTGCTGGCGATGGCCTGTTCGCCGATATCCGGTGCGGTCGCCGGCTTCGTCGCGCACCTCGCGCAGTGGCCCGCCGACTGGCTGATCGGTGTCGCCCATCACGCGGCCCAACTGCCGGCCGCCGCGCTGCCCTGGCCCACCGGTTGGCTCGGCGGCGTCGCGTTGGCAGCTCTGATCGTCCTGGTCGTGATCGCCATGCGCTCGCGCCGGTTCCGGGTGCTGATCATCGCGGCGTTGGCCGGAGCGTTCGTCGTCGTGGTTCCGGTCCGGGTGCTCGCGCCGGGTTGGCCACCGACCGGTTGGGCGATGGTCGACTGCGATGTCGGCCAAGGCGACGGTGAAGTTCTGGCCACCAGTCAGCCGGACCGTGCCGTGGTCGTCGACACCGGTCCGGACGAGGACGCCATCGACGAATGCCTGAGCCGGTTGAACGTCACCCAGATCCCGATGGTGATCCTCAGCCACCTGCACGCCGACCACGTCGGCGGCCTTGCCGCGGTGCTGCGCGGTCGGGCGGTCGGCGCGGTCGCCGTCGGCCCGAGCCGGGTGCCGGCCTGGGCCTGGACTCAGGTCAAACAGGAAACCGCGGCGGCGGGCGTACCACTGGTCGAACTCAGCCCCGGCCAACACCTACAGTGGCCGGGACTGGCTATGGACGTGATCGGCCCACCGGCCGCCGAATCCTGGCCGACCGGAGACGACCCCTCCGGCACCGTGGTCAACAACTCCTCACTGGTGATCCGCGCGCAGACGGCCGCCGGCCGGGTGTTGCTCACCGGCGACGTCGAACTGGCCGCGCAGGCGGACCTGCTCGAGGCCGGCGTCAATCTCACCGCCGACATCCTCAAGATTCCGCACCACGGCAGTCGTTACAGCTCACCAGCCTTCCTGGACGCGGTACATGCCAGGGTCGCGGTGGCCAGTGTCGGTCTCGGCAACCCCTACGGCCACCCGAGTCCGTTGACGCTCAACCGGCTCACCAGCGACGGCGCGCTGGTACTGCGCACCGACCACGACGGCGACGTCGCGATCCTGCCCGGCCCCAACGGTCCGGTCGTGGTCCGCCGTGGCGACCCGCGACCCGCGCCGCACGGCAGTGCCGGCAAGTCGGCCCAACTGAGCGGAGGCGGATAGCCATGCGTTGACCAGACACGCCGGAGTGCGGAATGCGCGCTGGGCGTCGAGTCGTTACAGGCCAAGGGCTTCGCGGACAGCCTTGGCCGAGGGCGGCACGGTCGCTTTCGGACCGATCCGGTCCTGCACGGCGTCCAGCGTCTTCAGCCCGTCGCCGGTGATCAACAGCACGGTGTCGGCGTCCGGGTCCAGTTTGCCGTTCTCGACCAGCTTCTTCGCCGTCGCCACGGTGACCCCACCGGCGGTTTCCGCGAAGATGCCCTCGGTCCTGGCCAGCAGCCGGATACCGGCGACCACTTCCTCGTCGGTGACGTCTTCGACGGCGCCACCGGTACGGCGCACCGCGTCCAACACGTACGGGCCGTCCGCCGGGGCGCCGATCGCCAGCGACCGGACGATGGTGTCCGGGCGGACCGGGGTGACCACGTCGACGCCGGCCTTGAACGCCGCCGACACCGGGGAGCAGCCGTTGGCCTGCGCGCCGAACACCCGGTAGGGCGTCGGCTCGACGAGACCGAGTTCACCGAACTCGCGGAAACCCTTGTCCACCTTGGTCAACTGCGCGCCGGATGCCACCGGGATCACGATCTGCTCCGGCAGTCGCCACCCCAACTGCTCGGCGACCTCGTAGCCGAGTGTCTTGGAGCCTTCCGCGTAGTAGGGCCGCACATTGACGTTCACGAACGCCCAGTCCTCGTGGTCGGCGGCGAGTTCGGTGGCCAACCGGTTCACGTCGTCGTAGTTGCCCTCGACCGCGAGCAGGTCACCGTCGTACACGGCGGTGGTCAGGATCTTCGCCTGCTCCAACGAGGACGGGATCAGCACCACCGAACGCCAACCGGCCCGCGCCGCCGCAGCGGCGACCGCGTTGGCCAGGTTGCCGGTGGAAGGGCAGGCCAACACCGAGAAGCCGAGTACACGAGCGGCGGCCAGCGCGACCGCGACCACCCGGTCCTTGAAGGAGTGGGTCGGGTTGCCGGTGTCATCCTTGACCCACAGGTGGCGCAGGCCGAGCGCGGCGCCCAGCCGATCCGCCTTCACCAGGCGGGTGTAGCCGGGATCGGTGTTCGCGATCCTGGTGACGTCCGACGGTACCGGCAGCAGGGCGCGGTAGCGCCAGATCGACTTCGGGCCCGCTTCAATCTCAGACCGGGTGATGGTGGGGTAGTCGTAGGCCACTTCCAAGGGCCCGAAACACTCGGCGCAGGCGAATTCGGCGGCGAGTGGGATCTGGTGGCCGCATTCCCGGCAGGACAGGGCACGGGCCGAGCCAAGATCGAATGTGGCAGTGCCGGCGTCGGACTGCGCACTGGCAAAAGTCGTCATCGCGAGGTATCTCCTCATCTTTCCCGCTCGTCACGGGTCGGAATTGGCACCGTGATCGTCAGTTGCCGTCGCCGACCAGGTTGGTCGACGATCGCTGACGTTCGGGTTGCCGGGGCTTCATCGGGCCGATCCCTCTGCCCCTCTGGATGAGCAATATTCAGTTGTAACCCCCACGCTACGACACGATTGCCCCTTCGAGCCAGCGGAGTACCACGACATGGCACGCGCTGAGTAAGTCCGTGCCGCGTGCGAGGATTCCCCGGTGAGTTCCGAATCCGCCCTCGCGCATCCACTGCGGCTCGTACTCGGCGACGAGGAGTTCCTGGTAGAACGCTCCGTGCACGACATACTGACCGAGGTCCGCCAAGTAGAACCCCAGGCTGAACTGCGTCGACACGACGTGAGCGACCTCACCCCGGCCGAGTTGATCGAGCTGCTCAGCCCTTCCCTGTTCGGCGAGGGGCAGCTCGTCGTGCTGGCCGCTGCCCAGGATTCCGGCAAGGACATCGCCGACGCGATCCTCAGCCAGGCCAAGACCCTTGGCGAGGGCATCGTGCTTACCGTGGTGCATTCCGGCGGCGGGCGCAGCAAACCGGCCAAGGACCTGCCGGCCGCGCTGCGCAAGGTCGGTGCCGAGGTCATCGAGTGTCCGAAGCTCACCAGGCCGGCCGACCGGGAGGGGTTCATCCGCGCCGAGGTACGCAGGGCCGGTGGCAAGATCGACGGGGCCGCCATCCTCGCCCTGCTCGAAACGGTCGGCTCCGACCTGCGTGAACTGTCCTCGTCTGCCACGCAACTCGTCGCGGACACCGACGGCAACGTCGATGAGCCGGCCGTGCGCCGCTACCACCGGGGCAAGGCCGAGGTGACCGGGTTCGCGGTCGCCGAGAAGGCGGTCAACGGCGATCGTGCCGGCGCGATGGAGGCGCTGCGCTGGGCGATGCAACTGGGCGTTCCGCACGTGCTGGTCGCCGATGCGCTCGCGGACGGCGTCCGCACCGTGGCCAGGGTCGCCGCGGTGGGCCGCACCGACCCGTTCCGCCTGGCCAGCGAGCTGGGGATGCCACCGTGGAAGGTGAAGAAGGCGCTGGCCCAGTCGAAGGCCTGGACCCCGGAGGGTCTCGCCGCCGCCATGCAGGTCGTCGCCGAGGTGAACGCCGATGTCAAGGGCGCGGCCGCCGACTTCGACTATGCCCTGGAGCGGGCCGTCCTGCGTATCGTCGCCGCCACCGGCCGCCGCTGACGCCCACGGCGCTCGACGCCGCGTCCGGCACTGCCCAAGCCGCGTTTCGACTCTGCCTGAGAAGACGCCGATGGCGCCGGCCCCCAGGGCCGACGCCATCGAGTAAAGATCAAGAAACCGGGAGAATCCCCGTTCAGAGCCGAGAAGATCGGAGCTGGTCAGCTCAGATCTTGTTCGCCCGAGCCGCCATCGCGGACTTCTTGTTCGCCGCCTGGTTGTCGTGGATCACGCCCTTGCTGGCCGCCTTGTCCAGCTTGCGGCTGGCCTCGCGGAGCAGGGTGGTCGCCTTGTCCTTGTCACCGGCGTCCGCCGCCTCGCGGAACTTGCGGATCGCGGTCTTCACCGACGACTTGACGGACTTATTGCGCATCCGGGCCGCTTCGTTGGTCCGAATGCGCTTGATCTGAGACTTGATGTTGGCCATGCAGCCGCTCTCCTGACAGTCTTCGGTGGTAGTCGTCGTGTCGCGTTGGTGTGGCCCTGCCACTGGTCACCCGGCGTCGGTGCAGGCTTCCTCCATTGCGGAATGCCACACGGCACGACGTGTCGAGACAGGTTGTTGACACATCTCGACGAGCAAGAATAACCCGAGCCGGGTCCGGCTGGTCGGCTGCCCCACTCCAGCGCTCCGGTTCGGACCAGGCCAGACCGTTCGGCAGTCCGGCCTGGTGAGGCGACCGAGACAAGATCGGTCGGTTGACGGCAGGTTAACCACACCGTCACACGAAGGTATTCCCTTCGACCGCCTTGTCGAGTGACCATGAATGACATGCGACGCGCCGAGGACCTCGAGTTACCCAAATCACCCCGGCGGAGCCGACTGTCCGCCGTACCCCGACGGACCGGTGAGTTCTTCGACAACTACCTCGATCCGGACCGCGCGCACTCCGCCGCCTTCGACGAGATGTTCGCCGCCGACGGCACGGTGCGCGGCCCCTACCGGGCGTTGTACGAATCCATCGCCGGTCTCGACGTGACCGACCTCAGTGCCCGCGCCGAAGCCCTGGAACGGGCACTGGTCGACCAGGGCATCACCTTCTCGCTGTCCGGTCAGGAACGGCCGCTGCCGCTGGACCTGGTGCCCAGGGTGGTTGCCGCGGCCGAATGGACGAAGCTGGAGAAGGGCGTCATCCAGCGGGTCCGCGCGCTGGAAGCCTTCCTCGCCGACGTCTACGGCGAGGGCACGATCCTGCGCGACGGGGTGATCCCGCGCAGGCTGGTCACCTCCAGCGAGCACTTCCACCGCGAGGTCGTCGGCATCACCCCGCCCAACGGGGTCCGCATCCACGTCGCCGGCGTCGACGTCGTCCGCGACGAGGCCGGCATGTTCCGGGTACTGGAGGACAACCTGCGCTGTCCCTCCGGGGTGTCCTACGTGATGGAGAACCGGCGCACGATGGCCAGGGTCTTCCCGGACCTGTTCGCCCAGCACCGGGTTCGGCCGGTCGGCGACTACGCGGTGCACCTGCTGCGCGCGCTGCGTGCCTCGGCGCCCAGCGTGACCGAGCCCTCGATCGTGGTGCTCACCCCCGGCGTGCACAACTCCGCCTACTTCGAGCACTCGCTGTTGGCCAGGCAGATGGGTGTCGAACTGGTCGAGGGGCGGGACCTGTTCTGCCGGGACAACACCGTCTACATCCGCACCACCGAGGGCGAGCGGCAGGTGCACGTCGTCTACCGGCGCATCGACGACGACTTCCTCGACCCGTTGCAGTTCCGCCCCGACTCGGTACTCGGCGTCGCCGGTCTGGTCAACGCGGCGCGGGCTGGCAACGTGGTGGTGGCCAACGGCATCGGCAACGGCGTCGGCGACGACAAGCTGATCTACACCTACGTGCCGGACATGGTCCGCTACTACCTCGGTGAGAAGCCGCTGCTGCCCAACGTGGACACCTTCCGCTGCTGGCTGCCCGAGGAGCTTTCGCACGTCCTCACGCACCTGGACGAACTGGTGATCAAACCGGTCGAGGGCTCCGGCGGGTATGGCATCGTGTTCGGTCCGGACGCCTCCGCCGCCGAACTGACCAGGGTGCGCCGACGGCTGCGCAGCAATCCGCGCGGCTGGATCGCCCAGCCCGTCGTGCAGCTGTCCACCGTCCCGGCCAAGATCGATGACCGGCTCGCGCCGCGCCATGTCGACCTGCGGCCCTTCGCCGTCAACGACGGCAACAACGTCTTCGTCCTGCCCGGCGGCCTGACCAGGGTCGCGCTGCCGGAGGGCAGTCTGCTGGTCAACTCCTCGCAGGGTGGCGGCTCCAAGGACACCTGGGTGCTGGCCTCTCGAGCCTCCCATACCGAACGGGAACTCGCCGCGCCCGCGCTGGCGGACTCCTCCACCGTGGACCCGATCGTGACCGAGCAGCATCGGCCCGAATCGAACGTCTCCCAACAGCAACAACAGCAGTAGCAACAGAAAAACCTGAAGGCGGCGGCTCGACGGCCAACGGCAGTCGCAGTAGCCGGACCGAACACCTGGTCGACTGGAGGAGGCACGTTAGTGCTAGCCCGCAACGCGGAATCGCTGTACTGGATCGGCCGTTACGTGGAACGTGCCGACGACACGGCACGCATCCTCGACGTCGCCGTCCATGAACTGCTCGAGGACGCCAGCGTCGATCCGGACCAGGCCAGTCGCCAACTGCTCAGTGTGCTGGGCATCGACCCACCCAAGGACCGGCCGCTGGATGTCTGGTCGTTGACCGAACTGGTCGCATATGCCGAGGACAACGACGGTTCGATCGTCGGGTCGCTCACCGACGCGCGGGAGAACACCAGAGGAGCCAGGGAGGTCGTCTCGACCGAACTGTGGGAATGCCTCAACGCCACCTGGATCGCGTTGCCCGACCGGCAGCGCTACGGCCGTCGGGTCGGGCCGCACGCCTTCCTGTCCTTCGTCGAGGAACGCGCCGCGATGTTCGCCGGCCTCGCCGACTCCACGATGAGTCGCGATGACGGCTGGCGCTTCCTGGTCCTCGGCCGTTCCATCGAACGCGCGGACATGGTGCTGCGGCTGTTGCTGTCGAGGGTGCGGGACAAGGCGTCCTCGCCGGGTTGGATGACCGTGCTGCGCTCGACCGGTGCGCAGGATGCCTACCTGCGCACCAACCGTGGTCTGCTCAATGCCAGTCTGGTCGCGCAGTTCCTGCTTCGCGATCGGCTGTTCCCCCGGTCGGTGTTCTACGCGCTGCGCCAAGCCGAATCCTGCCTCGAACAGGTCTCCGGCCGAAGTGAGGCGTGGGAGGGCGACAAGCCGGAGGCGCTGCGGCTGCTCGGCCGGGCTCGCAGTGAACTGGAGTTCCTTCGCCCGGACGATCTGCAACAGGAACTCCCGCGCCGGCTCGGTGCGCTGCAAGCCACGATCAAGGATGCCGGCG
>CAJCJE010000216.1 GCA_903970565.1 Candidatus Melainabacteria bacterium
TACACGACGCTCTTCCGATCTCCCCCTGGGTCACCGGCTGGGGAATGCTCGACCTGCTGCTCGTCACCGCCCGCGACGCCCAGGACGTCCTCGTGTCCGCGCTGGTCGACGCGCGCGAGAGCGAGACGCTGACGGTCAGTCCACTTAGGATTGTCGCGGCCTCGGCGAGCGGAACGGTCACCGCGCGCTTCACCGACCTGTTCGTCCCGAACGAAGCGGTCGTCGGCCGACAGCCCTTCGCCGAGTGGGCCGAGCGCGACGCGGCCGGCCTGCGTCTCAACGGATCACTCGCGCTCGGCGTGAGCAACCGCTGCACCCGACTGATCGGCCCGAGCCCACTGGACGATCAACTGAAGTCCTGCCGCGACCGCCTGGACACCGCGACCCCACAGCAACTCCCCGCCGCCCGCGCCGCCGCGGACGAACTGGCCGTCCGGACCAGCAGCGCGCTGCTGGTGCACACCGGAAGCCGCTCGATCCTGCTCGACGATCACGCCCAACGGCTGGCCAGGGAGGCGATGTTCCTGCTGGTTTTCGCCTCCCGCAAGGGAATCCGCGACGCCCTCCTGGACACCCTCACCACACCGCGATAGCGCTACGACGCGCGGCCGTCGGCACGGGACCGCAGGACGGTGCGGAGCTGGCGAGCGCCGGCGAGCTGAGGGTGACGGTCGATGAGGTCGAGGGCGACGCGGCGGATGGCGGGGCGACCGGTGAGTTCGGTAGGTGCTTCGCGGTGCGCGGCGAGCAGGCGGCGGCGGTGGCCGGCTGGGACCTCGCCCGGATCAGCCGGTTTTGTTCGGGTCGGTCACGCTGCCACCAGGCGCGGGCGAGGTCGGTAGAAGGCCACCGCCAGCGGGGAATTCGAACGGCGTGCGTAGATCATCGACCGGTCCTCGGTCAGGCGGCTGGCCTGACGTCGACCGAGCGTGTTCAGCGTGTGGGTGGCCAGGTCGTAGCAGGCGGCCACGCGGGTCAGCGCGGCCGGATCGCCCGTGGCGTCGGCCAGTTCGTGCGCCGACGCCAGCAGATCGGGCAGACCGGCGACCAGGTCGGTGTAGCTGGCGGCGTCGAACAGCGCGCGGCTGGTTGCCAGCGACCGACAGCAACGAGTTCAGCGATCAGGGCAGGTGTCGGGTCGCTTCGAGCTTCGGGACGAGTCTGGTGACCGGGCCGTCCTCGCGGTGGCCACCGCCGGCCAGCCAGGAGCTGAGCTGGCGTTGCACGGTGGTCAGGGTGGGGCGCCGGGCCGGGTCGGAGTCCAGTGCGGCGAGCAGCAGGTTGCGGTGCACGCTGCGGTCGGGCAGGTGGGTGTTGGGCAGGCGCTGGGCGGCGGCCATCAGGGCGGACATCGGATTGGCGCGGTGGCCGCGCGGGGGCTGCCCGGTCAGCCCGTAGCTGACGGTCGCGGCCAGTTGCCAGGCGTCCGTGGCCGGGGTGGACAGGCCGGTTTCGGCGGTTTCCGGGGCCAGGAAGTCCGGGGTGCCCATCATCATGCCGGCCGCGGTGAGGGTGGCGTCGCCCTTGGTCTTGGCGATGCCGAAGTCGATCAGGTGCGCGATGCCGTTGCCGTCCAGCAGCACGTTCGCCGGTTTCACGTCCCGGTGCAGGACCCGCTTGGCATGGGCGTCGGCCAGTGCGCCGGCCATTGTGACCCACAGCCGGGCGGCGGCGATGTCGTCGAGCGGGGCGGTGCCGCCGACGACGTCGGACAGGGGGCGGCCGTCGATGTACTCCATCACGATGCCGAGGCCGTCGGCCTCCTCGATGATGTCGTAGACGCGCACGCAGTTCGGATGGTGCACCGCGGCCAGCGCGCGAGCCTCGCGCAGCATCCTGGCCTGGGTGTCCCCGTCCGGCGCGTGCGCGAGTTTCAGCGCCACGGTGCGGTTGAGCTGGGTGTCCATCGCCAGCCACACGGTGCCGAAGCCGCCGTGGCCCAGTTGCCGGATGCGCTTGAACCGGCCGCCCGAGGAGTTCCAGCGGATCACCGTCTGTTCGCCGGTCCGGAACGGCAGCGGGCCGGGGGTGTCGGCGAGCCGGCCGACCGGACCGGCCAGCGGGGACTGTCCGGAGGGGACCAGGGCGGGCGGCAGGCCGGGGATCGGACCGTCCGGGATCGGCGCGCCGGGAATCGGCGCGACGCGGGTCGGCGGCAGTTGGCGGGGCGGCGGCGGGATCTCGGCCATCGGGGGCGGGGGCTGGGGCTGAGGTGAGGGCTGTTGCTCGCGCGGCTGGTACGGGGCCGGCCGGGGATCGTACGGCGGCGGCGCGGCCTGCCGCTGCGCTCGGTTGATCACCGACCAGCTCGGTTGGCCGAAGAGCAGCACGACCACCACGCCCAGCGCGCTGGCCGGCAGGAACCCGAGCCACAGCTGCGCCATCAGGTTGGCCGGGAACAGCAGGGTGAACAGGACGCAGGCCAGGAACGGCAGCCACATCAGCCGACCCGGCCAGCGCGGCCCGCGCCGCAGCGCCATCCGCTGCTGCATGATCACCGCGAACAGGCACAGCAGCGGCACCCCGACCAGGACCAGCAGGTAGAAGACGAACTGCACGGTGTGCGCGCCGCCGGTGCTGGTCAGCGCCTGGTAGCCGATCTGTCCGCTGGTCAGGTACTGGCCCTGGTTGCCCAGCTGGGAGAACAGGCAGATGTTGTCCGACAGGCCGGGGAACTGGCCGCTGCTGTTCACCCTCGCCACGTTGATCGTCTGGTAGACGAGTTCGGCGAACATCCAGGGCACCACGAACCCGAGGGTCAGGCCGACCCCACCGAGGGTGGCCAACATGCCGGTGCCGTAGTTGTTGCCGGTGCCCTTGCGGATCAGCGCGACGAACACCGCGCCGAGCACCGGGGAAACGGCCAGCAGCGCGCCGGCCAGGGTCACCGTCCACGGCCAGGCGCCGGGGCAGATGTTCGGGGTGCCGAGGTGTAGCCAGGACAGCAGGGAACCGATCACCTGAGCGAGTCCGCCCACGATCTGCTTCCCTTCGGTCACTGACGGTCAGTGGCCACGGTGTGGCCACTGCTCACTCTATGACGTTTCGTACCACGAACGGGTTGGCTGTCCCCGATCCGGAACCGATCCGGGTCCAGTCCGGTTCCGGTCCGGGTCCGACAAACCCGGAGATCGTTGTTGACGCGATGTGGCGGAGGACAGAGGGTGGGGTGCGGAAAGGCGAGGTGGGCAATGGGTGCTTATGCGGACGCCAAGCAGGCCAGCGAGGACGACCCGGACGGGTTCTGGCTGGCCGCGG
>CAJCJE010000217.1 GCA_903970565.1 Candidatus Melainabacteria bacterium
TCATGAGCTTTCTCAAGCTCACCCAGTTCTACATCGCCAACTGGACCAACGCCCCGGCCGCCGGCCTGAGCAACTACCGGGTCGCCCTCGACGTCGGCGGCCCGATCGGCTCGGCGCTGATGCACTCGCTGCTGATCACCATCGAGTACACCGTGCTGTCGGTGGGCTGTTCCTGGTTCATCGGCACCGCGGCCAGCATTCTGATGCAGCGCACCTTCTGGGGCCGCAACCTGCTGCGGACGATCTTCCTGATCCCCTACGCGCTGCCCGTCTACGCCGCCGTGATCGTGTGGAGTTTCATGCTCCAGCGCGACAACGGCCTGGTCAACCACGTGCTCGTCGACCAACTGCACGTCGTGTCCACCCGGCCGTTCTGGCTGATCGGCACCAACAGCTTCTGGTCGATGCTCATCGTGTCCGTCTGGCGCAACTGGCCGTTCGTGTTCCTCTGCGTCACCGCCGGCCTCCAGTCCATCTCGCCGGAGATGTACGAGGCGGCGACCCTGGACGGCGCGTCCATCGGCCAGCAGATCCGCCGGGTGACCCTGCCGCTGCTGCGCCCGGTGAACCAGGTGCTGGTGCTGGTGCTGGTCCTGTGGACCTTCAACGACTTCAACACGCCTTATGTCCTTTTCGGACAGTCGCCGCCCGAGCAGGCGGACGTCATCTCGATCCACATCTACCAGAACTCCTTCGTGACCTGGAATTTCGGGATCGGCTCCGCCATGTCGGTGATGCTGTTGCTGTTCCTGCTCGTCATCACCGGCGTCTACCTGCTCATCACCAACCGGAGGCGGGAACATGCGTGAGCCACGGTGGTTCAAGTGGACTCGGCGGATCGGCCTGACCCTGCTGGCCGTCTTCACCCTGGTGCCCGTCTACGTGATGATCACCTCGGCCCTCAAGCCGCTGGGTGACGTGCAGGCCGCGTTCCGCTGGATTCCCTCCAGGATCACCTTCCAGCCGTTCATCGACATGTGGTCCACGATCCCGCTGGCGACCTACTTCGTGAACAGCCTGATCGTGTCCACCAGCGCGACGGTCTTCTCGGTGATCATCGCGCTGTTCGCCGCGTACGCGCTGAGCCGCTACAACTTCCCCGGCCGCAACCTGTTCAAGATCACCGTGCTGTCCACCCAGATGTTCCCCGGTATCCTGTTCCTGTTGCCGCTGTTCCTGATCTTCGTCAACCTCGGCAACGCGACCGGCATCCCGTTGTACGGCAGCCGGCTCGGTCTGATCATCACCTACCTCACCTTCACCCTGCCGTTCTCGATCTGGATGCTGGTCGGCTATCTCGACTCGATCCCGCGCGATCTGGACGAGGCCGCGAAGGTCGACGGCAACGGTGCGGTCGGCGCGCTGCTGCGGGTGGTCGTGCCGGCCGCGATGCCCGGCATCATCGCGGTTGCCGTCTACTCCTTCATGACGGCCTGGGGTGAGGTCCTGTTCGCGTCGGTGATGACCAACGACTCGACCAGAACGCTCGCCGTCGGCCTTCAGGGCTACGCCACCCAGAACCAGGTCTACTGGAACCAGGTGATGGCCGCCTCGCTCGTGGTGAGCATCCCGGTCGTGGTCGGCTTCCTGCTGCTGCGCCGCTATCTCGTTGCCGGCCTCACCGCCGGTGCCGTCAAGTGACCTCCCGCAGCCCGTCAGTCCGCTAGTCCGTGAGTTCCTCAGCCCTAGGAGTCCGCACAGATGACCGATTTCCCCGCCCTCGCTCCGGACTTCACCTGGGGGGTGGCCACGTCCGCCTACCAGATCGAAGGGGCGGTGGCCGAGGACGGCCGATCACCCTCCATCTGGGACACCTACTCGCACACCCCAGGTCGAATCGACGGCAACGACACCGGTGACGTGGCGTGCGATCACTATCACCGGTGGCCGGAGGACATCGCGCTCATGCGCGATCTCGGCGTGGACGCCTACCGGTTCTCCGTGGCCTGGCCCCGCATCCTGCCGGCCGGTGGCGGCGCGGTCAACAAGGCCGGTATCGACTACTACGACCGGCTCGTCGACGGCCTGCTCACCGCCGGCATCCGCCCGTTCGTCACGCTCTACCACTGGGACCTCCCGCAGGTCCTACAGGACCAGGGCGGCTGGCCGGTCCGCGAGACGGCGGAGCGCTTCGGCGAGTACGCCGCCGTGGTGGCGCGGGCGCTCGGTGACCGGGTGAGCGACTGGATCACCCTCAACGAGCCGCTCTGCTCGGCGTGGATCGGCTACCTGGAGAACCGGATGGCCCCCGGCCATGCCGACCTCACCGAAGCGGTCCAGGCCTCCTACCACCTCCTGCTCGGCCACGGCCTGGCCGCCGCCGCGATCCGCGCCGAAGCCGCCGTGCCGCCCCAGGTCGGCATCGTGATCAACCCCAGCCCGTGCGAGCCGGCGACGGACACCCCGGAGGACATCGCCGCCGCCGTCCGCGCCGACGGCCACACCAACCGCTGGTGGCTGGACCCGGTGCACGGCCGAGGTTTCCCCGCCGACATGCGCGAGCTGTACCAGGTCGAGCTGCCGGAACAGCCCGGCGACGCCGAACTGATCGGCGCGCCGATGGACTTCCTCGGCCTCAACTACTACTTCCGGATGATCGCCGCCAACGACCCGGAAGGCCCGATCCCCTATGCCAGGCAGATCGAGGTCCCCGGCATGGCCAGGACCCACATGGGCTGGGAGGTCAACCCGGACGGTCTGGAGAAGCTGTTGGTGCGGGTCGCCGACGACTACCGGCCGGCCAAGATCTACATCACCGAGAACGGCTCCGCCTACGTCGACACCGTCACCCCCGAGGGCGCCGTCGACGACCTCGACCGCGCCGCCTACCTGCAATCCCACCTCGCCGCCGTCGACCGCGCGGCCGGTCGCGGTGTCCCGATGGCCGGCTACTTCGCCTGGTCCCTGCTGGACAACTTCGAATGGGCCTACGGCTACGACAAGCGGTTCGGCCTCATCCACGTCGACTACGAGACCCAGGTCCGCACCATCAAGACCAGCGGTCGCCGCTACGCCAACCTCATCGACAACCACCGCGCCGCGACCGGTCGAGGCGCGGCCTGAGCGGTACCGGGCCGCGCCTCGGGGGCACGGCGTAGCGCGGCCCGGTACCGGTAACCACCACTCGGCGACACGGCACTCACCTCGGGGTTGTCCCCACTGTGCGCCGGCCGCCAGCTTGGCGGCGACTGCGGCGCTTGCTGGCCGGTTTTGCCGCCGTCTCGCGATCACCGGCCACGGTGCAGACCTGGAGGTAGTCGGTCATGGTGACAAGGGTGGGGGCATCAACCGACCACAATGCCGACGCAGACGGACAACGGCGACTTCTGGCCCTTTGCATCGTCTTCACGATGAACTCCTGAATCCGCTTCGATCTGCGCGGGGTGGTCGGTCACCGATGCCGGTGGCCGGATCAACTTCCGGGTGCCGATCCGGTGGTTCCCAGGGGTGCGCCCGCTTCAAACATCAAGTCTGATGTGCATTTTTTGCCGTAATGTTCATCACCATGAACCGGTCTCGGCCGGTACGACCCCCGGTCGCTTCAGTCCGGCGCGTCCGGCGGTTACGCTCGCGATCATGGCGGTGGCGCGGGCGGTGCGGTGGTGAGTGCGTCGAGCCC
>CAJCJE010000218.1 GCA_903970565.1 Candidatus Melainabacteria bacterium
GAGGCGTCGAGGTGAATCCAGCCATCGCCCAGCGCGAGGAACAACCCGCGGATTCGAGCGACGTCCAACGCCATGCATGACACCGTACGGTGGAAGGCAAGCCTTTCTCCGGTTCGAGACCGCCGATCAGCCGGGGCAGCGGGGCAGCGGCGGCTGGTCACGGTCCGGAGGTCGGTCGCGAGCCGGGGCGGGGCGGGCGGGCGGTCCGGCGCCGGGCTGCCCGGTTGGTGGCACGGGCGGGGTCGGTCACTACGCTGGCAGTTGTCGCATCCCAGGGAGTTGATGATGAGCCAGCCAGGCGAAGACCGCGAGAACGACGGTCGCAGGCACGTCCTCGTGGTGGGGCCGGACGGAACCCCGCTTGGCTCGGCTCCCATTCCGGACGGCGACGGCACGGGCGGTGACAGCGTCGCCGATCTCGTCGAGCAGCCGGCCAAGGTGATGCGGGTCGGCACGATGATCAAACAGCTGCTCGAGGAGGTCCGCGCGGCGCCGCTGGACGAGGCCAGTCGCAATCGCTTGCGGGAGATTCACCAGCGATCGATCCTCGAAATCGAGGACGGTTTGGCGCCCGAGCTGCGGGATGAGCTGGAGCGGCTGTCGCTGCCGTTCACCGAGGACTCCACTCCCTCCGACGCCGAGCTGCGGATCGCCCAGGCGCAGCTGGTCGGCTGGCTGGAGGGCCTGTTCCACGGTATCCAGACCGCATTGTTCGCCCAGCAGATGGCGGCGCGGGTGCAGTTGGAACAGATGCGCCGGGGTGCATTGCCGCCCGGTGCCGGCGATCAGCAGGACGGTCCCCACCTGCGCACCGGCGGCCAGTACCTGTAGGCGTTCGCCAGCCGACGATCAGCCGGCCGTGGCGGGTCGGTGGTCAGTCCTGCCCGGAGGTCGGCCGGGCAGCTCCGGATGTCCTCGGGCGATGAGGCGTCGCGGCGGCCGGGTGCCGGGGCGGCGGGTGTTACCGGCGTATTAATCGGGTAGGTACTGTCTGGCTTCACTGTGGAGGCCGAGCGAAGCATCGCTCGTGGCGCCGACCAGTCGATCAACGGGAGACGTGATGGCCAGCGGACCGTGGCACTCGCGGGCGGTAGACCGCCTGCGGACATCCTTGCGCGACAAGGCGATCCACGTGGTCGACGAGGTGGTCTCCGGTTATCACCGACGACAGACCGACTCGATCGAGTCGCTGCGGCAGCAGGTCAGCGACCTGCGCTCCGAACTGGACCGGGTGGGCCGGGACATGACCACGCAGGCGCTGGAGATCGAGTCCCGTGGCCGGCGGGACGTCTCGGTGGCCGGGGAGGTCATCGCGGCTCAGGAGACGGCGAAGTTCGTCAGTGACGAGATGGCCACGGCCACCCGGTTCGGCCACCCGCACGCCACCCTTGAGCACGCCCTGTCGCTGGCCCCAACGGGCGGCATGGCGCTGGAATTCGGCGTGTACTCGGGCACCACGCTCACCATCATCGCCAAGAACCGCGAGGGCGAGGGCGTGTACGGCTTTGACTCGTTCAAGGGTCTGCCCGAACTGTGGCGCGGCGACTTCCCGGCCGGCACCTTCGCCGTCAACGAGCTGCCCTCGGTGCCCGGTGCCGAACTGGTGGTCGGCTGGTTCGACGAGACGCTGCCCGGTTTCCTCGCCGAACACCCCGGACCGGTCGATTTCCTGCATGTGGACGCTGATTTGTATTCGGCGGCGAAAACCGTGCTGGAACTGGTCGGACCTCGGCTGCGCGAGGGCAGTGTGATCGTGTTCGACGAGTTCTTCAACTACCCCGGCTGGCAGGCGCACGAATACCGGGCCTGGCAGGAATACCTGGACGCCACCGGCGTGACCTTCAGCTATGAGGCGTACACGCACAACAATGAGCAAGTCGCGGTGAAGATGACCACCGTGCAGTCGCCCGGCGCGTAGGGCGACCGGATGCCGTCGGTACTCTGACACCGTGCAAGCAACCAGCACACTGGAGCGTCCAGTGTTAACTCCGCCGGCAACTCCATCCAGTCGCAGCATGGAACGGGCGTTTCAGGACCTTCGCGAAGGTTTTGCGATGCGCCAGCTCTGGGCTCATCTGGGCTGGCAGGACATCAAACAGCGCTATCGCCGATCGGTGATCGGACCGCTGTGGATCACCATTTCGATGGGTGTGACCGCGGTTGGCCTCGGTGTGCTGTATGCGGTGTTGTTCGACCAGAAAATTGCCACGTACCTGCCTTATGTGGTCGTCGGCTTCATTGTCTGGAACTTCATCAACGGCTGCCTGATCGAGGGCATGGACACGTTCATCGCGAACGAGGGCATGATCAAACAAATGCCCGCGCCGTTGAGCGTGTACGTGCTGCGCACGGTCTGGCGCCAGGTGCTGATGCTCGCGCACAACATCGTGATCTACGTGGTCATTCTGGCGGTGTTCTTCCGCGCGCTGTCGGTGCCCTACACCTTGCAGGGCGCCAGCATTCTGCATCCCGGTCTCGGCTGGTCGTCGCTGCTGGCCATCCCGGCGGCGGTGCTGATCGCCATCAACGGCGTGTGGGTCGCGCTGCTGTTCGGCATCATCTCCACCCGCTTCCGCGACATTCCGCAGGTCATCAACAGCCTGATCCAGCTGCTGTTCTACATGACGCCGATCATCTGGTCGCCGGACACCTTCTTCAGCAAGCCGGGCCGGGGCCTGGCGCAGCTGGTCTTCCAGCTCAACCCGCTCTACCACTTCGTGCAGATCATGCGTGGGCCGATGATCGGTCAGCAGGTCAGCTGGTTGAGCTGGGCCGTGGTCGGTGGGATCACCATTGTCGGGTGGGCGCTGGCGCTGTTGGCCATGCGCAACTACCGGGCCCGAGTCTCCTACTGGGTCTGAGGAGGGCCGCGCATCATGGTGAGTGTTGACGTCTGGAACGCCTTCGTCGACTTCCCGATCTTCGACGCGAAGACGAGGTCGCTGAAGAAGCAGGTCCTGGGCAAGGTCGGCGGCAAGATCGCGACCGAGGCGCGGGTGCCGATCATCGAGGCACTGCACGACATCAGCGTGTCGCTCAAGGACGGCGACCGGGTCGGTCTGGTCGGACACAACGGTGCCGGCAAGTCCACCCTGCTGCGGCTGCTGTCGGGCATCTACGAACCGACCCGTGGTTCCTCCCGCGTGGTCGGCCGGGTCGCGCCCGTGTTCGACCTCGGTATCGGGATGGACCCGGAGATCTCCGGTATGGAGAACATCATCATCCGCGGGCTGTTCCTGGGCATGACCCGCAAGCAGATGGAGTCGCGGCTCGACGACATCGCGGAGTTCACCGAACTCGGCGACTACCTCCAGATGCCGCTGCGCACCTACTCGACGGGTATGCGGGTGCGGCTGGCGCTGGGTGTGGTCACCTCGATCGACCCGGAGATCCTGATCCTGGACGAGGGCATCGGCGCGGTGGACGCGGCCTTCCTGGAGAAGGCCCGCTCGCGCCTGGTCGACCTGGTCCGCCGCTCCGGCATCCTGGTCTTCGCCTCGCACTCCGACGAGTTCCTCTTCGAGCTGTGCAACTCGGGGATCTGGATGGACGAGGGCAAGATCCGCCAGCAGGGCAGCCTGCGCGAGGTGCTCACCGGTTACAAGGGCAAGGACCCGTTCGAGGGGATGAGCCAGGAGACCATCGACCGGATCAGCGGTGGGGCCCCCGAGCTGGCCAGGGTCAGCGGAGAACTATGAGACACCAACTTCGACAGTGTCCGGTTTGCCCGACCGAACCACGGTGGGCACAATCGCGACCGCGACCAACGGAGACGCTGGCATGAGCACCGGAACCAGCCTCGGCACAGGCGCTGTGGTCACGGTCGTGGTCACCCGGCATCGGCGCGAACTGCTCGCCGACTCGCTGAAGATGATCGCCACCCAGACCCGGCCTCCCGAGCACCTGATCGTGGTGGACAACGGACCGGACCAGCCGGCCGAGCAGGTCGTCACGGACTGCCCGATCCCCACCACCTACCTGTGCTCGCAGCGCAACCTCGGCGGGGCCGGTGGGTTCGCGCTGGGCATGTTGCACGCGCTGGCGATGGGTGCGGAGTGGGTGTGGCTGGCCGACGACGACGGCCGGCCCGCCGACGAGACGGTGCTGGCGACCCTGCTGGACGAGGCCCAGAAGCGCGGCCTTGCCGAGGTCTCCCCGGTGGTGGCGAACATGGACACCCCGGACACGCTGGCCTTCCCGCTGCGCCGTGGCCTGACCTGGAAGCGGCAGACCAACGAGCTGGGCACCGACTTCCTGCCCGGTATCGCCTCGCTGTTCAACGGCGCGCTGTTCCGGGCCTCGGCGCTGGATGTCGTCGGCGTGCCGGACTACCGGCTGTTCTGGCGCGGTGACGAGGTCGAGGTGCACCGCAGGCTGGTCCGTTCCGGGCTGCGGTTCGGCACCTCGTTGCGGGCCACCTATCTGCACCCGGACGGCTCGGACGAGTTCAAGCCGATGCTGGGCGGCCGATTCCACGCCCAGGACCCTGGCGACGCGATCAAGCGGTACTACACCTATCGCAACCGTGGCTACCTGCTCGCCCAGCCGGGGATGCGCAAGATCGGCGCGCTGGAACTGGCCCGCTTCGGCCTGTACTTCCTGGGCATCAAGCGCGATCCGAAGGCGTTCCTGGAATGGCTTCAGCTGCTTCGGCTGGGCCGGCGGGAGCGGTTCTTCCGCAAGTGAGGTCCGGCTCCCCCGCCGGCGAGGCCGATTCAGGAGTCTGATCGGCCTCGATCGGGGCGGCCGTCGGTCAGGAGGCTTCGTCGGTGTCCACGCCGACCGGGCCGAGCAGGCCGGCGCTGAGCAGGTCGGCGACGGCGCGCGGGTCGGGCAGGGTGGTGGCCGGGCTGAGCAGCAGGCTGATGGCCATCCGCAACAGCCATTCGACGGCCTGGTCGATCGGCACCCGCAACACGTCGTGGTGGGTGCGCACGAACCGCTCGACCAGCGCCGGCAGCAGTACCTGGACCAGTGAGGGCTCACCGGGGCGAACCACGACCATGTCGGTGAGCTGCTCGGGTTCCTTGGTGATCAGCCGTTGCAGCACGGCATGGTCGTGCAGGTAGTCCAGGGTGAAGGTGATGGCCTGCTCCAGCGCGTCGGCCAGGGGCGCCTCCCAGGTCACCGCCGAGTCCAGCCGGTCGAGCAACCGGGTTATCTCGGTCTCGGCGACCGCGTGGACCAGCCCGTTCTTGTCGCCGAACACCCGGTAGGCCGTCGCTCGGGACACCCCGGCTCGGTCGGCGACGTCGGTCAGCGAGGTTTTGCGCACGCCAAAGCTCAGAAAACACTCAAGTGCGGCGTCGATGAGCCGTGGATCGGCGCCTGCGGAAACCGAACTCACCCGTCCATCGTCTCACCGTGACCAAACAACTTTTCGTCGCACTGTGCCGAACAGCCCCGCGCCACTGGATCACTGGATCGGCCCCGCCGCCGATCCAGTGATCGAACTCGGCGCAAGCGTGCCAGCCGAGCAGGCCCGCGCCGGGGCCGGCCGGATCGCGGCCCAACCGCTCCTTTGCCCGTGGCCACGGCTCAGCCGAGGGCGAAAACGTTTGCGCCGCGGGTGAACCGGCTTGCCCCGTTGATCGATCCGGTGCTGTGCTGGCAGACATGAGCGAAGCGAAGCAGGCCCTCGTGCTGCATCTGGCCGGTGGCAGTCAGCCGCTGCTGATCGCGGTCGGCACGGACACGGCCGAGAAGCTGGCCGGTCGGTTGCCCGAGCTGATCCGGCAGGCGCGGGTCGAGGCGATCGAGGCGGCCAACGGCTCGAAGATCACGGTGAACTTCGCCGCGGTGCAGGCCGCGCACGTGGACGTGGTGCCCGGTAACAGCCAGCTCTACGGCAGCCCGCCACGCGGTTAGTCACCTGCCGGCTCAGCCCTGGCGGTAGAGCTCGGTCCAGTTCTCGCGGCTGGCCAGGCGGGGCAGTTCGGCCTGGTACCGGCGTTGCAGCTCCGGGGCCGTCCGGACGAACTGACGCAGCGAGCGGGCCGCGTGCCGCGACAGCCGGATCGCCAGGTCACGGTCGCGTCTGCGGATTCGGACCCCGCTTTGCGAGGCGTCGGTGACCACGGCGGTGTCGAACAGCGAGACGTGCCACCAGTAGGCGTCCTCGGCCGGCACCGTGCCGACGGAGTGCACCTTCTTGTCCATCAGCTGGTAGGCCAGCCGCTTGAGCAGCACGGCCGGCTTGTTTCCCGGCGTCGGACCGGCCGCGATCAACGGCAGGTCGCCGGGGCGGACCTCGGGCACCTCGGCGGTGTCGTGCAGCACCGTCTCCGGATACCGCGCGCGCAGCGCACGTACCTCACCGACGGCGGCGACGCCGCCGTCGGCCAGGATCGACGGGCCGAGCATGAAGTCGTCCAGTGCTTTGAGCAGCGTCGCGGCCAACCCGTACTGCATACTCAGCAGATACCGGGTCAGATGGCTGACCAGCGACTTCGCCACGTGCTTACCGTCGAAGCGGCTGTGCAGGGCGGCGGTGATCAGCGCGTTGCGCAGATTGAAGTACCGGTGCCACTCGTCCCAGTCCTTCCAGTCGAAGTCGGCGTGCCAGACGCCGGCTCCGGGGAGGCTGACCGAGGTGAAGCCGTGCCCGTGCGCGCGGTAGGCGTACTCGACGTCGTCCCACTGGAAGAACAGCGGCAGCGGGTAGCCGATCTCGGCGACGATCTCGGCCGGGATCAGGCAGGACCACCAGCCGTTGTACGCGGTGTCCACCCGCCGTTCCTGGAGGTTGCGGCGGCCGTGCTCGTCGACGCCGGTGAGGTCGGCGTTGGCCAGCGCGCCGGCGACCGGTTCACCGGCGGCCAGGCCCTCCAGGTTGGCACTCTCGGCGGAGACGTGAATCGTGTTCGGATGCAGCAGGTTGAGCATCTGACCGCCGACGATGGTCGGCGCGGTGGTCCGGTTGGCGAACGCGGTCAACCGAACCACGATCTCCGGCTCGCACAGCACGTCGTCGTCCATGAACAGCACGTTGGCGTGCTCGCCGAGCCGGCCGAGGGTCTCATAGAGGCCACGGGTGAACCCGCCGGCCCCGCCGAGGTTGGCCTGGCGCAGGTAGGTCAGCTTACTGCCCAGCGCGGCGGACACCTCGGCGAAGCGGGGGTGCTCGGCCACCGGGTCGCTGCCCTGGTCGGCGACGTAGACGGTCTCCAGGCGGGCCAGCGCGGCCGGGTCGCCGGCCAGCGCGGCCAGGGTGTCCAGGCAGTCCGGGACTCGGTTGTGCGTGCAGATGACCAGCGTGGTCAGCCGCTCGGTCTCGGGCGCGACCACCTGCCAGCGGACCTCGTGCAGGGTCAGCGGCGCCGAGGTGGTGGTGGCCTCCAGCCAGTGCGCGCCGCCGTCGACGAACTTGTCGAACCGGCCGGTCAGGCGGACCTCGGCGTGGTGCGCGTCGTGCACCTCGTGGGAGTCCACGATCCTCGGCTCGCCGCCGGAATCGGAGGCGTGCAGCGCGATCCGGCCGCCGCCGCTGGCCAGTACGACGAGTTCGACCTCGGTGGCCACCGTCCAGCGCTGCCAGTAGCTGGTCGGGAAGCGGCCGAAATAGGTGTTCGTGGTGAGCACGGTGTCCGGGGCGAGCACCACGTGTTCCCTGGCGCGCGCCGCGCTACCGGGGCCGACCTCGGCGTAGAGCTGCTCGGGCACCAGCGCCGACGGCGGGGTGAACAGGCCGCGCGCGGCCAGTAGGCCCGGCGAGTCGAGCCCTGCGCCCCGGCCGGCCCGGTCCTCCTGCGGCATCGCCGACACCCCACCATCCGCCTGCTTCAAGGCCACCGCCGCCAGGAGGTCTCCGGACACCGGTCGATCGGTGACACCGTCGAACATGCGAGATCCGCCCTCTGAGACTAAACCGCGGTCGCGGCAGGCGCCGGAGACCGGAACACCACGGTCCGCAGCAGCACGAAGTTGATGACCGTCGCGATCGCCTGCGCGATCACCCAGGCGATCGGCACCCGCCAGTGGTTGCCGGCGAACATCGCCAGGCCGGCCGCGTTGACGCCGACGTTGACGAAGAAGGTGGTGGAATACAGCATCGCGAACCGGACCGCCGGCGCCGCGCCGCCCTTGGAGTCGAAGGTCCAGCGCCGGTTGAGCAGGTAGGCGGTGACGGTGCCGAAGACGAAGCTGATCGCCTTGGCCAGATCGGCCCAGAGGCCGAAGTGCAGCAGCAGGGAGTAGATGCCGAAGTCGACCGCCGCGGAGAGCACCCCGAACAGCACGAAACGAACGGCCTGGTCGAGCAGGCCGCGCCGAGCAGCGGTGGTTTCCGCCGACGACACCACATCAGGTCCTTCGGTTTCGGGCGTCGCGCCCTTCCGGCTGATGGTCGGCATGACTCGAAGCTTAACCACCGGAAATCGCGTCGCGCGCAGTGGCCGACGCTGACGGCGCCAGCGGAGTGAGCGGGCCCACCCGATACCCTCGTCCGGGTGGACAGCGAACCAGGCGAACGTCGAACACTGCACGGTTGGGGCCGTACCTCGCCGACGGTAGCGCGAGTGATCACCCCACGGTCGGTCGAGGACGTGGTGCGCCTGGTGACCGGCGCCGGTCCACGCGGCGTGCTGGCCAGGGGCCTTGGCCGCTCCTACGGTGACCCCGCGCAGAACGCCGGTGGCACGGTCATCGACATGACCGGCCTCGACCGCATCCACTCCATCGACCCGGACACCGGTCACGTCGACCTGGACGCCGGGGTCAGCCTCGACACCCTGATGAAGGCCGCGCTGCCGCACGGCCTCTGGGTTCCGGTCCTGCCGGGCACCCGCCAGGTCACCATCGGCGGCGCCATCGCCAACGACATCCACGGCAAGAACCACCACAGCGCCGGCAGCTTCGGCAACCACGTGGTGTCGATGGACCTGGTCACCGCGGACGGCGAGCTGCGCACCCTGCACCCGGACGGTCCGACCAGCGAGCTGTTCTGGGCGACGGTGGCCGGGGTCGGGCTGACCGGGGTCGTGGTGCGCGCGCGGATCGCGATGACCAGGACCGAGACCGCGTACTTCATCGCCGACCTGGAGCGGACCGAGAATCTCGACGAGACGCTGGACCTGGTCAGCGATGGCTCGGATGACCGCTACACCTACTCCTCGGCCTGGTTCGACTCCATCTCCACCGGCGCGAGGCTGGGCCGGGCCGCGTTCGGCCGGGGCAGCCTGGCCACCCTCGACCAGCTGCCGGCCAAACTGCGCGGCGACCCGCTGAAGTTCGACGCGCCGCAGCTGGCGACGCTGCCGGACTTCTTCCCCAACGGGCTGGCCAACAAGCTGAGCTTCAGCGCGATCGGCGAGCTGTACTACCGCAAGACCCCGAAGGCCAAGCGTGACGTCGTGCAGAACCTGACCGCCTTCTACCACCCGCTGGACCTGTTCGGCGAGTGGAACCGGGCCTACGGTTCCCAGGGTTTCCTCCAGTACCAGTTCAGTACGCCGGTCGGCGCGCGCGCCGGGCTGCGGGAGGTCCTGACCACCGTCGCCACGTCCGGGCACGTGTCGTTCCTCAACGTGTTCAAGCAGATGGGCGAGGGCAACCGGGCACCGCTGTCGTTCCCACATCCCGGTTGGATGGTCTGCCTGGACTTCCCGATCAGGCGCGGCCTCGGCGAGTTCTGCGCCGAACTGGACGCGCGGGTGCTCGACCTGGGCGGCCGGCTGTACACCGCGAAGGACTCCCGCACCTCGCCGGAGGCGTTCGCCGCGATGTACCCCCGGCTGGACGAGTGGCGCAAGATTCGTAATTCCGTTGATCCGGACGGTGTATTCGTCTCGGACATGAGCCGAAGGCTGGCCCTGTGATCGACGCTGTTGGCAATCCCCAGTCCCTGTTGCTGCTCGGCGGCACGTCCGAGATCGGGCTCGCCGTGGCCGAGCGCTTCGCCGCGAACCGTTCACTGCGCATCGTGCTCGCCGGCCGGCTGAGCAACCGGTTGACCGAGGCGGCGGAGCGGCTGCGGGACAAGGGCTGCTCGGTGACCGTGCTGGACTTCGACGCCCGCCGCCCGGAGACGCACGCCGAGGTGGTCGACAAGGCCTTCGCCGACGGCGACATCGACGTGACCGTGGTGGCCTTCGGCATCCTCGGTGACCAGGAGCAGGCGTGGACCGACATCGAACTCGCCCGTGAGATGGCCGAGGTGAACTACGTCGCGCCGGTCACCGTCGGGGTGGCGGTGGCCAACCGGCTCAGGGCGCAGGGTCACGGTTCGCTGGTCGCACTGTCCTCTGTGGCCGGTGAGCGGATTCGCCGGTCCAACTTCGTCTACGGCTCGACCAAGGCCGGCATGGACGGCTTCTACACCGGCCTGACCGAGGCGCTGCGGCCCAGCGGCGTGCACGTCGCCGTGGTGCGGCCCGGTTTCGTGCACACCAAGATGACCGAGGGCCTGAAGGCGGCGCCGCTGAGCCAGACCCCGCAGCAGGTCGCGCAGATCGTGGTGGACGCGGTGGCGCGGCGGCGGGAACTGGCCTGGGCGCCCGGTGCCTTCCGGTACGTGATGTCCGCGCTGCGGCACCTGCCGCGCGCGGTGTTCCGCCGCCTGCCCGTCTAGCGGCTTCCTCCCGAACCGAACACCGCAACAGCCGGCTACCTGATCCAGGTGGCCGGCTGTGTGTCGTTTGCGGGGGTCCGCGCCGGTCAGAGGTAGAAGGCGAAGGCGACGGTGAGGGCCCAGCACAGGCCGAGCAGTTGCAGGATGCGGTCCCGCAGCACGATCTCGTCCGGCGCGCCGCCGTCGCCGGAGTCGACGTCGCCGGCGTAGCGCAGCAGGGCGATCACGAACGGCACGATGGAGATGGTCGCCCAGGAGGAGTGCGATTCGGCGCGCAGGTCGTCGAAGGCCCAGAGGCTGTAGGTGGTGATCACGATCGCCACCGAGGTCGCCCAGACGAACCGCAGATAGCTCGCGGAGTACTTGCGCAGCGAGGCGCGGATCTCCGCGCCGGTCCGCTCGAACAGTCGGATCTCGGCGTAGCGCTTGCCGGACACCATGAACAGCGAGCCGAACGCGGTGACCAGCAGGAACCACTGCGACGGCGGGGTGTGCGCGGCGACGCCGCCGGCGATGGCGCGCAGCAGGAAGCCGGAGGCGACGATGCACAGGTCGATGACGCGCTCGTGCTTGAGACCGAAGCAGTAGCCCAGTTGCACGGCCTCGTAGACGCCGATGACCAGCGCCAGCTGCCAGTTGTCGACGAAGCTGACGCCGATCGCACCGAGCAGCAGCACGATCGACAGTGCGTACGCGGCCGATACCGGGACGACCCCGGCCGCGATCGGCCGGTTGCGCTTGGTCGGGTGCGCGCGGTCGGCGTCCACGTCCTTGGCGTCGTTGATCAGGTAGATCGCCGACGCCGCGATGCAGAACGCGAGGAAGGCGATGCCGGCCGCGCCCAGGACCGGTAAGTGGGTGATCTGTCCGGCGGCGAACGGGGCCGCCAGGACCAGGACGTTCTTGGCCCACTGCTTGGGGCGGGCGGTGCGCACCAGCCCGCGCGCGACCG